>CAZSBC010000172.1:0-6344 GCA_964605195.1 uncultured Spirochaetales bacterium
GTAGCAATCATGTTTCATACTACCACGTAAGGAGTTTGACGTGTCTATCATGCAGCAGGGGTTAATCCTCATGATTACAGGAATGTCCGTTGTATTTTCTTTCCTGGTAATCCTTATCTTTGTTACAAAGTTTCTATCATTTTTTGTGGGGAAATATTTCCCCGAGCCAGAACAGCCTGTGGCTGTCTCGGCCCCGCCATCGGCGGTACCGTCTCAGGTCTCAGCATCGGCACAGACAACCGCAGGTGCGGGGACAGAAATTGCAGCTGCCATCGCAGCCGCTGCACGCTATACCAAACGCTAGAAAAGAGTCACTGCGGAAAGCATACCTCTGAAACAGGAGTATAATAATGAAAAAACGTGTGGAGTTCATGTGTACGGCATTTCGGGACGGATTTCAGTCGGTTTTCGGAGCCCGGGTATTTACTAAGGATTTTCTTCCCGCAGTGGAAGCTGCAACTAATGCCGGCATAGATCATTTTGAAGCAGGCGGAGGGGCAAGATTCCAGTCCCTCTATTTCTACAGCAATGAAGATGCCTTCGATATGATGGACCAGTTTCGACAGACAGCCGGCCCGGATGCCAACCTGCAAACCCTTGCAAGGGGGGTGAATGTCGTCGGACTCGACTCCCAGCCGCGGGATGTCATCAACCTGCATGCCAAGCTCTTCAAGAAGCATGGGATTTCAACTATCAGGAACTTTGATGCCCTGAATGATGTCAACAACCTGATCTATTCGGGTCAGTGCATCGTTGATGCCGGGCTTAAGCATGAAGTGACGGTGACCATGATGGCCCTTCCCCCGGGAGCGAAGGGAGCCCATGATCCCGATTTCTATGAGATGACCCTCAAGAAGATCCTTGATGCGAACATTCCCTTTGATTCAGTCTGTTTCAAGGACGCCTCGGGTACTTCGACACCGAAGATTGTCTATGAATCCATCAAGCGGGCCCGCAAGCTGCTTGGCAAGGATGCCCATATCGTATTCCACTCACATGAAACAGCAGGTGTGTCGATCCATCAGTACATGTCCGCAATCGAAGCCGGTGCAAACCAGGTGGATTTATCCATGGCCCCCGTTTCAGGCGGAACCTGTCAACCCGATATCATCACCATGTGGCATGCCCTGCGAAATACCGATTATGATCTCGGTATCGACATCGACAAGGTCATGGAGGCCGAAGAGGTCTTCAAGGAGTGCATGTCGGATTACTTCATGCCTCCCGAGGCCACCATGGTGAATCCGCTCATCCCCTTCTCACCGCTTCCCGGCGGAGCCCTGACTGCCAATACCCAGATGCTGCGGGACAACGGGCTGATGGACCGTTACCATGAGATAACCATGGCCATGGGTGAAGTCGTTGAACGGGGAGGCTTCGGTACCTCGGTAACCCCGGTCTCCCAGTTCTACTTCCAGCAGGCCTTCAACAACGTCATGATGGGACCCTGGAAGAAGATAGCCGAGGGGTACGGTAAGATGGTCCTCGGATACTTCGGTAAGACCCCGCTTGAGCCGGACCCGGAAATTGTCAAGCTGGCCGAGGAGCAGCTCGGCAAGAAGCCGACAACTGAGCTGGTTGTCGATATAAATGATGCCGATCCCACCAAGGGCGTCAAGAGTGCCAGGGCAATGCTCGAGAAGGAACAGCTTCCTGTCACTGATGAGAATATCTTCATTGCGGCGGCATGTAAGGATAAGGGTATACAGTATCTGCTGGGCAATGCCAAGGTTGGTGTCCGCAAGAAATCGCAGGAGAAGCCTGCCGAAGAAACCGCAGCCCCAGCCGCTGCTCCCGACGGGTATACAGTAACTGTTAACAACACCCCCTATAGCGTACAGTTCCAGGGTGATGTTGCCGTTGTGAACGGAGTTGCCTATAACGTACAGGTGCAGGAGGGAATCACAGCTGCTCCCGCACCGGCTGCCCCGGTGCAGCAAGCTGCACCCGCTCAGTCCGGGGCCGATGTCAAAGCCCCGATGCCGGGTCTGATTCTCAGGATTGCCAAGCAGGTAGGTGATACCGTTGCAGACGGAGAGCTGATCATGGTCATGGAAGCCATGAAGATGGAGACCGAAATATTTGCCCCGTGTGCCGGAACCGTTACCGCAATCAACGTGGCGCAGGGAGATCAGAAGAAAGCAGGGGACCTGCTGGCAGTAATCGGCGGTGGTGCAGCCCCTGCGGCTCCTGCAGCTCAGCCGGCACCGGTTCAGCCTGCAGCGGCGACAGCTCCCCAGCCTGCAGCACCCGCACCGTCAGCCGGCGGTGCCGGAACCAGGATCACTGCCCCGATGCCGGGACTGATACTTCGTATCGAAAAAAAGCCTGGAGATGCAATAGCAGATGGAGAGCTGATCATGGTCATGGAAGCCATGAAGATGGAGACTGAGATCTACTCTCCGGCTGGGGGAACAGTCTCCTCAATCAATGTAGCCCAGGGTGACCAGAAGAAAGCCGGTGATCTGCTGGCTGTAATCAACTAGAACGCCGGTACTGGTTAAGGAGTTACGTATTATGGATTTTGGACGTGCTTTACTGGAATTCTGGAATTCCACAGGGGTAATGAATTTCTCCTGGGGTCAGATTGTCATGATTCTGGTTGGAATGGTGCTGCTGTTTCTGGCAATCAACAAGAAATTTGAGCCGTTGCTGTTGGTACCGATCGGTTTTGGAGCAATTCTCTCAAACATTCCGCTGGCTGAAATAGCCAATTATGCTGAGAACGGATTCATCGGACTGCTGTACCATACCGGAGTCGAGACCGGACTCTTCCCGCTGCTCATCTTCATGGGAGTGGGTGCCATGACCGATTTCGGCCCCCTCATTGCCAATCCCAAGACCCTGCTGCTCGGAGCCGCAGCCCAGTTCGGTATCTTTGTGGCCCTGCTTGGGGCTCTTGCCCTGGGACTTACGCCATGGATAGATTTTAACCTCTTTGATGCCGGATCCATCGGTATCATCGGCGGGGCCGACGGGCCGACGGCTATCTATGTTACCAGCCGCCTCTCCCCGAACCTGCTGGGACCTGTCGCTGTGGCCGCCTACTCATATATGGCGCTTGTACCGATCATACAGCCTCCGATAATGCGCCTATTCACCACAAAGAGCGAGCGTATGATCAAGATGGAGCAGCTACGGCATGTGACCCAGCTGGAAAAGATCCTATTCCCCATAGCTGTCCTGGTAGTCTGCATCATCCTGCTGCCCTCTGCCACTCCACTGATCGGAGCTCTCATGCTCGGCAACCTGGCCAAGGAAAGCGGGGTAGTGAACAGGCTTTCGGATACGATGGCCAATGCCATGATAAATATCGTCACCATCTTTCTGGGGCTCTCTGTCGGCTCGAAAATGCAGGCTGACCAGTTCCTCAAGCTGGAGACCCTGGGAATCCTCATTCTCGGGCTCATTGCCTTCAGTATCGGCACCATGACCGGAGTACTGCTCGGCAAGCTGATGAACAAGATATCGAGAAAGCATCCTATCAATCCGCTAATCGGTGCTGCCGGTGTGTCAGCAGTCCCAATGGCTGCAAGAGTTGCCAACAAAGTGGGGCAGGAGGAGAACCCGCACAATTTCCTCCTGATGCATGCCATGGGACCCAATGTCGCGGGAGTTATCGGTTCTGCCGTTGCAGCCGGTATTCTGTTGTCAATAATTCCTGTCATGGCCGGTTAGAACCGATATACAACGTGTAACTATGCAGTCCTGCCAGGCAGGGCTGTTTTTTTAAGTGGGGGTGACACATTGGTTCTGAAGGCGTAACTGGATTCTCACTGCTGTCCGGTAATTGACGTAGAGCAATATTCCATTTATGGTGCAGATATGAACAGGGTTGCTGACAGCATGAGGATACTGATAACCGGATTGGCAAATTCGGGAAAAACCACGGTGTGCAACTACCTTACCGGATCGTACAATCTGGTAGCGAACTATCCCATGACCACGATCGAACCCGACAGAGAGTACTACAGCTATCGGGGAACCCGCTGTGAAGTGATAGATACTCCCGGATTGAATGGCCTGGTCGCCAATTCCGAGGAGGCCCTGTTGATCCGCAGACTGCTGCAAACAGAAACCCCGGATGTCATTATCCAGTGCATAGATGCCAATCGCCTGAAGCAGTCACTCTACCTTACCGCCGAACTGCTCGGTATACGGATACCGCTGGTAATCTGCCTTACTGCAGTTGATGAAACCGTACGCAAGGGCCGTAGGATTGATTCCGCTCAGCTTGCAAGGATACTTCAGGTGCCGGTTATCACCATGGGGCCGGGCCGTAACTGGAACCGGATTGATTTGAAGGAAGCCGTTGCAGATGCCACCACCTCACCCGTCCACGTAGCCTATTCCGATACCATCCAGGAGGCTATCAAACGGGTAGCAGCGCTACTGCCAGATAAACCAGAAATGAAGCGCTGGGCTGATACCTGCGCAACCCTTTTCCTGACCCGTGACCCCTATCTGACGAAGCCCCGCACAGCAACCGATACCCGCCACTGGTTACTCACTCCGGAAACCCGGAAACGGATCACTGAAGAGATAGCAGTGATTGCCGAACGCATCAATGCTGATCCTGCAACCCGGCTGATCCGGGAACGCGGGAAATGGGTCGATACCACCTATGACACGATTGTACGCAGCAGCAAGGCCCATCTGGAGCGCTACCAAGCCTCAGAGGCCTTCCGGCTAAAGGCAGCATCGCTCAGCCGCCACCCTGTCTGGGGGCTGCTGTTCCTTGCCGTTGTACTCGGGATCACCTATGTACTGGTAGTATACGGAGCCGGCTGGCTGGCCGGAATCATGGAACGTATCATCAGCACCCCGGTCATTGCCCTGCTTGAGAAGGGAATCACCTCTCCCTTCTGGCGCAGCCTCCTGATAGGCGACTACGGGATACTGACGCTGGGACTATTCAACGCCATCATCACAGTGCTTCCGATCCTCTCGGTATTCTTCATCATGCTCGGGCTGCTTGAGGATATGGGGTATCTGCCCAACCTCTCGGTACTGCTGCGACGGCTCTTTGGGTATGTCGGACTGTCGGGGAAATCGATCATGCCGATCATCCTCGGTTTCGGGTGCAAAACCATGGCGACGATGACCACAAGAAACCTGACCTCCCGAAAAGAGCGTCTGATTGCCATCTTTCTGATTGCCTTTGCCATTCCCTGCTCGGGACAGATGGGGCTGAACCTTGCCATTTTGGGCCGGGCCGGAGTAGGAGCATTCATTATTGCCTTTGTGATCCTGGTACTGGTCGAAATGGTTGCCGGAGCGATACTGAACCGGACTATCCGGGATGATTCACGCCAGATATTCATCCAGGAACTGCCCCCCTTCAGGGTTCCCGAACTCCGGGAGATAGGACGAAAGACAGGCTACAGATTATGGTGGTTTCTCAAGGAGGCCATCCCCATATTCATCATTGCAGCTCTGGTCCTGTTCCTTATGGATATGATCGGATTACTGGGAATAATTCGCATCGGCCTTGAACCGTTGGTGGTCTACTGGCTGGGCCTCCCGCTGGAGATGGTTGATGCCCTCATCCTGATGCTGGCTAGAGAGGAGGCTGCAGCCGGACTCATCCTGCAGCTCTCAAGGGCCGGAATGCTTGATTTCAACCAGAGCATAATTGCAGTGGTTGTCACCACCATGTTCGTCCCCTGCTTTGCCAATGTGGTGGCCATGTTCCGGGAAGCCGGTACAAAGGCAGCCATCCTGATGCTCATAGGTATTAATGTGTCCACGATCCTGCTGGCCGGCATCCTCAACCTGGTACTCACGGCAATTTTCTGATTCCTGTCCCGAGCAGGATCAGTGCCTCTTCAGGCTGGCAACGGCCTTCTCTATCTGACCGGCCACATGCTCCTCCCCGGCTATTTTCCCCGGGGAAGCACCATGAAGGGCAATAGAGTAGTCCACCCTGCCACCCAGGGACTTAATCTTATCGCGTAAGTAGGTATGTGTCTTATCACTGTTCTTGTGTTGCGGATCAGCCTGAAAGGTCACTATTGTGACCAATCTGCCGTTGAGGTCAGCATTGGCCAGGAATGCATTCACGGCTGGAGTTGATGAAGAGGCCCAGATCGGTGTCATGAGGTAGATATGTTCAATATCGGCAAGAGCCTGCAGGAACCCGGTATCTATCCTTGCAGCCGCTTTTCGCGTTGCCTGGAAACCGTTGATAATGAAACCGATAAAGCCCCTCCGCGCTCTCTTCTCCTGCAGCGGGATGGTCAGTGATATACCAAGGCGCTCAGCGAGTATTTCAGCGCCCCGCTTTGTGGTACCGTATTTTGAAAAGAAGACAACTGCCTGTTTTTCTGTTTTCATATCGGTAG
>CAZSBC010000173.1:0-6321 GCA_964605195.1 uncultured Spirochaetales bacterium
TCAGGAATCACATCCAGATTTGATTCGATAGTGCATAGCACCTGTCCCATACGTAAACAGGATTCGCTCATGATGGATAGTGACGCTGTTCCGTCTTAAGGAGCTCGGCCGGTAACAGGCATCGGCTGCACAGAAATTGATTCCAAACCCCGAGAAGCAGGAGTGATCTGGAAGCTCTGCAATAGAAGTTACGTATGATTTTCTGTACATATATCTGTATACATAATAATTTATCTGTATGAAGACAACACTGAACTTTCCGGACGATCTCATACGGGATGCCAAGATACAGGCGGCTGCCGAACACACCACCCTTACACGGCTGATTGTCGAGGGGCTGGAGATCCGGCTGAAGAGCAGCCGGTACAGCTATTGCGATGAGCTGCCCGTTTCAGCAGCTGACGGGGGGCTGCTCAACGGATACCCATGGGATCAGATTGCCAAGGCCGGAGAAGGGAACGGGGAGTACCGATGATTCTCTGGGATGTGAATGTGTGGATCTACTCCTTCAGGAAGGAGAGTCCCAAACATAGGGATGCACGGACTGTCATGCAGCAGACCCTGAGAACCCCCGGCGAGCAGTTTCTCTTTTTCCCCCATATTGCCGTATCCTTTCTGCGGATCGTAACGATCAATATGATATTCCATACCCCCTCGTCGCTGCAGGAGGCATGGACATTTATCAATGTGCTGTCGCACCATCCGAATGCCCGGGCTGCCGACCTGGATCCGGCCCTCTTCGCCGTATTCCGGCATCTGACTCTCATCCATGAGGCAGCAGGCAATACCGTATCCGATGTGCTGCTTGCCGCTGCAGCCCTGCAGCATGATGCCCGGCTGATTACTGCAGATGCCGGCTTCCTCCGCTACAGCGAGATCAGGACAACCATTATCTGAAGTTTGCGTTCCCGATGACAGGTACCAAATCCGCATCCTGCGGTGACAATTCTCAGGAAATCTGCTAGAGTGCATATCTGATTTCAGCACGATCACTGCAGCAGGAGTAGGGTATGAGCAAGTCAATAGACCGGGCGACGATAACGCGAATTGAGGATTTCATCAAGACACTGTCTCTCGATGAGCTGCTGCACATGAACAGGATCGTTGTTGAGCGTGCGAAGATGCTGAGGCAGATAGAGACGTATAACCAGATGGCAAACTTTGTCATTGGGGACCGCGTCCAGTTCACCGATGCCAACCATACCATCCATACAGCCCGGGTGGTGAAGATGAACAGGAAGACCATCTCAGTGGTCACAAGCGATAACCAGCAGTGGAATGTAAGCCCGGGTGCCCTGAGAAGGTTGTGAGCAGCAGCCTGTAACCGGAACATGCTCCCATGATTCGGCAGAGGTCACACGGTTCCATTGATCAAATCAGCTGCTATCTGTTCCATGCATGCCTTCATAGGGGGTATTTTCTCCTGGCACACAAAAAAAACAGTTTCAGCATCAAGGTTGAAATAGTGGTGGGTGATAATATCACGCATACCTTTGGCTCCTTTCCAATCAATATGCCGATATTCTGAAAGGATTGAACTCCCGGATACTGTATCAAGATTTTTCAGGGATTCACCTACTGCAATTAACTGCATGCATATTGCATCAAGCTTTTCCAAACCTTTTTCTGTATGATAAAAAATCTTCTGCCCTGGTGATAGGTTCAAAGCGTTTAAGAATTGTTTCGAGTGAATGATGTATTTGATCTGCAATTTCAATGGCTAACCTGCGATTATACAAATACAGCCTCTTTGTCGATCTGTTCCTTAAGATATGGATTCATGAGCGGTCTGTATCTGATTACATCAACTGTACAGCCAATTTCCTTCTCTATATCCTCTTTTATATGAACCATTGCAAACAAATCAGGCTTTTCAAGGCTGACGATAACATCTAGATCACTTTCCTCAGTGTTGTCACCACGAACAACAGAACCAAAGATGCCAATGGATATGATGTGAAATGCATCGCCTTTGCTTTGCTTATAGGTTCGTAATTTTTCCAATACAAATTCTTTGTTCATAGCAGCAGTATATCAACATCATGCCCATTTGACCATGAAGAATTGCATCTATGCGAACTATCGAACTATGCCAGGACATACGCATAAAAATTGAGAAGACAGGTTCAGGGATATAAAGATAGAGAATGTACAGCAATTGAGGATTGCAGTCATGCCAACAAACCCCAATAGCGGGTATCAGGGCTGTGCACCAGGGATCAGCATTCTACCTTTCTAGAGCTGCATGGACTTCCTCGGTACAATCTCGACAGACTTTGCACAGGTTTTGGGTCCATCAGTGCAAGACTCTGGCACTGGATATATCTTGTGCCGGTGCCAGATAACGATTCAGGGTACCTTTTTTACGGACAGTCAGGCCGTTCTCTCCTTCAGGCGGATGCTGCGCAGCGCGTAACGGCGATGGATAAGATAGATGTAGGGCATCCCGAGATTTGTCTCGATAAGGCTGTTCAGCACTATCGGCTTGATACCCGCGGGCCGTATGCCGGTAATGAGCAGGACAGCTTCCCAGGCAAGCTGCACACCGATACCTATCAGCAGCAGCCGCCCAATGGGAGCCCGCTCCTCGCTGTTCTCTGCCTGCAGGTTATGAACAATGAGCAGCAGGTAGCCTGCAGCAAGGATAGCTGCCATATAGCCGTGATAAGAGGCCACCTGACGCTGAATGGTGACTTGGGGGAAACTGCCGTTGCCCGATATGCTTAGCAGTCCCACGGCAAGCCAGCCAAGGATTGGAAGCAGCGACCACTCCAGGCTGTGCCCGTCTCTATCCAGCAGCAGCCATATCCAGGTGAAGTTGGTAAAGCCGTAGCTCATGCTCAGCCAGAAGAGCAGCAGGAAGGTGTTGGCCCCGTAGACCTCCCGGGTCCCCAGCAGCCTGTAGAATATGCCGTAATCGACAATGACATAGACGATCCCTGCCAGCAGCCCGACAACTATTGCCGTGTATTTCTTCCGCTGCAGCAGAATGGCCGTGTAGATCAGCAGCCAGGCTATGTCCAGAATGATATAGAGGTAATTGAAAGATCTCGCAACTATGTAATCCATGTCGATATTGTACCTGCAAGCAAATCAGTCCGCAACCAATTTCTCAATCACGGCAATGCAGAACATGATGCAATTACCCTGCAGCCCAGGTACCAGGGACACAGTTCAGTAAGAGATTGTGCATCATGTCCACCGACCCCTGTATCGATTGTACCGCTGCAGTGTGAATCATGCTACAATTACCGTACCGGGGTATTCCCGGGGGAAAGCCGAGTAATGCATGGTGTTACCGGCTGCTGAATCTCTGGAGGTTGTCATGCGCTATGCCGTTATCAGGCTTGACGGGAGTTATCATGAGACAGGATCCCGCTTCAATGTCATGCGAGCCGTCTCCGGCGGGCGATCTTTCCGCCTTGACCATCTGCTCGAACAGGTTGATTCGATCCTCACCACGGCATCCGTCTCCCGGGTGCTGGTAGTACGGGGATCCGATTTTCACACCCCGCTCTTCGGGGCAATCGAAGAGATCCGGTCAGCCTTGTTACGGCTGGTAAACTCCGGCAAGAAGGTCTGGTACTATGCCCCGGATTACGAGATGGCAGACTGCTGTCTCGCATCGGCCTGTACAACACGGCTGATGCATCCGCTGGGAACCCTGGCCTTCCGTGGTACGGCAAGAACCGGCCTCTTCTTCAGGGAGGCCCTTGACCGGCACAGTGTGGAAGTTACCGTCATTCGCCGCGGGGCATTCAAGAGTGCGGCAGCAGCCTTCCTGGGAACGGCCTATGACGTAGAGGACCGCCTGCAGTGGCAGCGCCTGCTTGACCATATGGTGGATTTCTGCCGTGAAAAGGTGACCGGATCGGGCATGATGGATGCAGATCTCCTTGATGAACTCATAGGGGGAACCTTTCTGGCAGCCAGTGAAGCCGTCACCAGGGGGCTTGTGCATGCCGTCCAGGTGCCCGATGAGCTGCTTGCCGCATGGAAGCGGGAGAAGGGCAAGCTCCACCGCAGGAAGAAGTATACCGGAAGCCACGGGAAGGGACGGGCAGAGACCGCCGTCCTAATCCATGAAGGGGCCATCGTGGAGGGGGAGAACCGTACCAGCCCCATTCTCGGGCAGTCTGTCGGGGATGAGTACATGGTCCGCCAGATCCGGAAACTGGAGAAGCGTAAACAGGTGAAGGCGGTGGTCTTCAGGATCAATTCCGGCGGGGGCTCGGCCGTTGCCAGCGAGAACATCCTCAGGGCCCTTGAGTCCCTGGCGGAGAAAAAGCCCCTGGCAGTCTCCATGGGACCTGTTGCCGGCAGCGGCGGCTACTGGATAGCCGGGACCGGGCGGCGCCTCTTTGCCGGGGATACCACGGTAACCGGGTCCATCGGGGTCATCAGCCTCTTCGTCAACCTGCAGAAGCTGCTGGCATCAATGGGCGTTACAGCCGATACGGTACGGCAGGGTGAGTTCGCCGATTCCGGCTCAGCGCTGCGCCCGATACGGGAGGATGAGCTTGCCAGCTTCGAAACGCTGATCGGGCGCATCTACCGTGAATTCATCAGACGGGCAGCCGCAGCCCGCGGGTTGCCGGAAGAGCGGATTCTGGAGCTGGCCGAAGGACGGATCTGGAGCGGCAGGGATGCCCTTGAGCAGGGACTCGTCGATGAAATCGGCGGACTGCATGATGCTGTTTCATGGATCAAGAAGGAGGCCGGTATCAGGGGAACCAGAACTGTCTATTATCCCAAGGTGCGCATGCCGCTGATCCAGCGCCTGCTGGTATCGAAGAGGGAGCCTGACCCGATTGCGCTGCTCAGTGATAGCCGGCTGGCCAGCGCAGCACTGCTTTCCGAACGCCGGCAGCTGGCCGGCAGGCCCCTGGCCCTCTTCTGGGAGTGGTATGCAGGCGGGAACCTGAACTGAGGAGCAATTTGGAAGCTGCAGGGCAATAGGGTGAGGTGATTGTTCCCTGATAATTAAAGGCTTGTTTGGAATGTATCTCCCAAACAAAGTGTCTATGCGCCTCAAAGAATATTCACCTGTGCCTGGGCATTGATGCTGGGTGCGTACAGGAGTGTTGGCTGTATTCCTTCCTGCAACTGTTACCCATTCTTGCAGGAAGGTTCCTGATAATCCACAACCGCCAAATCTCACCAGCGGTCAGCCCTTTTTTGCTGTCAGAGGGGGGCTACTGGGATATGGATCTCAATCCGGTGCTTTCCCTCGGGGTGCTCGGAAGGGTCATTCAATCCCACTTCATAGCAGGGACCATGGTCTGAGCACTGGTATCCGCTCTCCGGCAGCCAGATATTCATGATGCTGTTCCATGCATCGCCGTACTGGTCGACATCAATCTCAAAGGTTCCGATCGCATACCGACCTCCCGGAACCGTCATCCTGCCGATTTCCCCATCGGCCTCAGTTTCCGGTGGGACTGTGACACAGATGCTGATGCGAAGCTTTTCCTCTTCGGTTATCTCTGGCGAGTCATGGTAGATGGTTAGGTTCTGGAAGTCAGGTGATTCCATCAGTCCCCGAGAACCAGCCCACCGCATGATGGTGCCGAACAGGCGTTCAAAGAGTTCGGTATCGCCTGCATACGGTCCGGTATGACGTATGTATGCCACTTCACGGACCGGCAGATCCCTGACTTCCACGGTGTAATCCAGTTGTTTTTGTTTCATGGTAATCCTCCATAGCTGTTTCCTGTAGTCAGTATGGTGGATCTCAGCAATTTGGGCTTTCCCCTCATTGCTATCCTGCTGACATCTGTTGCTCATGAATGTGCACTGCTTGCGGTACTCGGTTCTCTCACCTCGGCGCCAGGAGGAGGGGCTGGTCTTGAACCAGTCGCGGAATGCCCGGCTGAAGACTGAAGATCCGGAAAATCCGGCTGAAAGCGCGATGTCGGTTATCGGCATATTTGGGCTGGCGATGAGCTTCCCTGCTGCCCATTCAAGCCTCAGCCGCAGGATATACGCTCCCAGCGCTTCCCCGGTGTAGGCAGAGAAAATGCGGTGAAAATGATACTTGCTGAAATTCGCCACGGCTGCCAGGGTGTCCAGTGAAAGATCTTCAGCGAGGTGCGTGTTGATGTAGTCAATAACGCGATTCAGTCGGGCACAGTATTCGCTCCGGTATGCTGTCCCCCGGGCATCAGTTCTCATATGACGTATTGTGACCTATGAATGGGAGTAGATCAAGAGACCGATGCCATACACTGTACCCTGATCCCTCAAAACTGCATCTGTTTCAACCGGCCACCTTTCCCGGGTTCATGATGTTATCGGGGTCAAAGGCTTTTTTTATCTGCG
>CAZSBC010000174.1:0-6307 GCA_964605195.1 uncultured Spirochaetales bacterium
TATGAGCTTCCGGAACTCTACTACTGGAACAGGCAGAAGCCAGGTACCTCTGCAGAAGTTGATTATCTTATTCAGATTAACGGTCGAGTAGTTCCGGTTGAGGTGAAGGCGGGAACAGCGGGCAGCCTCAAGTCGATGCATGTTTTTGCTTCCGAAAAAAGAGTTCAGGCAGCAGTGCGCTTCAATATGGATATACCGGCAGTAGATGATGTGGTTTCCCGGATACCCGGTATGGAGCCATGCACGTTCAGGCTGCTGAGTCTCCCGCTCTATATGGTCTCAGAGACAAAAAGATTACTGGAGGCTGCTCTAGCAGAGTGAGGGGGTAAGGGGTACATAGGGGTAAATGTGTACACCTGCCTGTTAAGCGTGGTAACATGGGGCATGGAGAGAGAACGGATACGCATCCTGCATCATAGCGGGGCGGCGGGCGTTACCGGCTCCTGCCACCAGCTCTTCTGGGCAGACGGGCACTCCATCCTCATGGACTGCGGGCTCTTCCAGGGCGATGAGGAGCAGGAGTCGCCGGAGATTACCTTCCCGATCTCTTCGGTGAAAGCCCTGGTGCTTACCCATGTCCACATCGACCACTGTGGAAGGATTCCCTATCTCATGGCAGCCGGGTTCACCGGTCCCGTCTACTGCAGCGAACCCTCGGCCCTCCTCCTGCCGGAGATGCTTGCCGATGCCTTCAGCCTGGGGATATCACGATCGAGGCGGCTGCGGGAGATCCATATCGTTCACGGTGAGAGGGATGCCCGGAAGACCCTTGCAGAGCAGCTGAACAGCGATCTCCTCTCCCTGTGCAGCTGAGGATATCTCTTATAGTATCATCGAAGGGGCTGAGTTTTGATTCAATAAGGTCTGAAGGCGTGATGACAGAAAGCGTACAATGTATTAAATTATAGATGTGAAACTGATTGATTGGAATGAAGAGAAAAATCTGGAATTGAAAAAAACCCGGAATACTTCCTTTGAAGATGTGCTCTATTATCTGGAAAGAGGAGAAATCCTGGATATAGTTGAGAATCCAAATCAGGAGAAGTACCCAAAGCAAAGGTGTTTTATCCTGGAAATTGACAGTTACGTATATTACGTACCATTTATTGAGGAAGAAGATACAGTCTTTCTGAAAACAATTATACCAAGCCGAAAATACACCAGGAAATATATAGGAGGTAAAGGACATGAGCAGTAATTATTCTGAAGAAGAGTTGAATATCTTAGAGAATGTTGAAAATGGTACCTTTGTCTCTATTCCTGACCTTGATAGTGAGAAAAAGAGATACAGCCAATATGCCGCATCAACCCTGAGAAAAGATAGAAGAATAAATATCCGTATGAGTGAAAGGGATTTGGAATCAATACAAAGAATTGCCGTTGAAGAGGGACTGCCGTATCAGACTTTGATTTCCAGTCTTATTCATAAGTATATCAATGGCAAGCTTGTTGAGAATAATCCAAGAAAACATAATGCTTAACGCGTATCCTCGACTACCCTGGCGGTGTGAGGGTGGATACGGGTACTGTGTGCACCATGGAGAAATCCGTGGTATCATGGGGCATGGAGAGAGAACAGATACATATCCTGCATCATGGTGGAGCGGCGGGCGTTACCGGCTCCTGCCACCAGCTCTTCTGGGCAGACAGGCACTCCATCCTCATAGACTGCGGGCTCTTCCAGGGAGATGAGGAGCAGGAGTCGCCGGAGATTACCTTCCCGATCTCTTCGGTACAGGCCCTGGTGCTTACCCATGTCCATATCGACCACTGTGGAAGGATTCCCTATCTCATGGCAGCCGGGTTCTCCGGTCCCATCTACTGCAGCGAACCCTCGGCCCTCCTCCTGCCGGAGATGCTTGCCGATGCCTTCAGCCTGGGAATATCACGATCCAAGCGGCTGCGGGAAGAGTTTCTCGGGAAGCTGAAGCGCATGCTGTACCCGATTCCCTACCGGCAGTGGCAGGCAATTGGCCCGGAAGGTACTGATCAGCTAAGGATAAGGCTGCATGAGGCCGGCCATATTCTCGGGTCGGCCTTCGTGGAGTGTGCGGTGCTCAGTGAGCGGATCATCTTCAGCGGAGACCTCGGGGCTCCCTACAGCCCCCTGCTCAAAGCCCCGGCCTCCCCCTGGGGGTGTGACCGCCTGGTGCTTGAGAGCACCTACGGGGATACCGTCCACGCCGGACGGGCCGGACGGCGCGGGGAGCTGGCCGCGTGCATCAACAAGGCAGCAGAGAACCGGGGAGTGATCCTCATCCCCGCCTTCAGCATGGGTAGGACACAGGAACTGCTCTATGAACTCGAAGAGCTGACCCATAACCATAGAATCGATATGGAGATCGTCGTGGACTCGCCCCTGGCCGCCCGCTTTACGGAACTGTACCGACAGCTGTCGACGTACTGGGATGCCGAGGCGAAGCGGAGAGTGAGAAGGGGACGGCACCCGCTGCGGTTCGAGGAGCTCTACACGGTATCGGACCACCGGACCCATCTGGATACGGTAGCCTACCTGAAGCGTACTGCCCGCCCGACGGTGGTGATAGCAGCCAGCGGTATGTGCACCGGGGGACGTATCGTGGACTACCTCAAGGCCCTGATCGGTGATCCCCGTACCGACATCCTCTTTGCCGGGTACCAGGCGGCTGGAACCCCGGGAAGGGCCATTCAGCAGTACGGACCCGTGAACGGCTGGGTACGGCTGGACGGGCAGAAGTACACCATAGCCGCCGGGGTACGTACCATCAGTGGCTACAGTGCCCATGCCGACCGGCAGAACCTCCTGAATTTCGTCAGGCGCATGAGAAAGCGGCCGCGGGAGATCCATATCGTTCATGGTGAGCGGGATGCCCGGCAGGCCCTGGCAGGGCAGCTGGAAGGCGAGTTTCCCGAGATTCATATTTCATGGGAGTGGCCCTGAGGACAGAGATATTCCTAACCAGGCATTCCTGCACAAGCGGCTGCATTCAGCCGCTGCATCCGAACGTCAGGCTGCCAGAGGAGGACGCCATATTGACTTTCCCCTCAACTCAGCTGGAATTTTCTTTGAACGTGATCGGGCATTGGCCCGGGGTAAGGAGAGAGCTATGGCTTCAAACTGGAAATCCTATAATGAGCTGGCCTGGGTGGATTCCGTGCTGGCAGGTGCTGACGAGTATGAGGAGGAGTGCCGCACCTATGTCGAACTGATCAGAAAGACTGCAAGTACTCCTCCCCGTACGCTGCTGCATCTGGGCAGTGGGGCCGGAGGCCACGATCAGGTGTTTAAACGCTATTTAACAGTGACCGGAGTTGACCTGAGCAGGGGGATGCTGGAAATTGCGCGTGCTGCCAATCCCGATATTACCTATATTGAGGGTGATATGCGATCTGTACGCCTGGGGAAGCAGTTTGATGCGGTGGTCATTCCAGACAGTATTGACTACATGGTTACCCCGGATGACCTTCGGCAGGCAATGCAGACCGCAGCAGAGCATCTGAGAGCCGGGGGCGTTCTGCTCATCGTGGCAAAGACAGCGGAATCGTTCCGGAACAACAATTTTGTCTATTCCGGGGAGAAGGGCGATGTGCAGGTGACGGTTTTTGAGAACAACTATATCAACCCATACCGACCGAACACGTATGAAGCAGCACTGGCATATATGATCCGCAGGCGAGGGGAATTTTCATGCTTCACTGAGCGGCATGTGCTGGGCCTGTATGACCGGGCTGTCTGGGAAAGGCTGTTCCAGGATGCTGGCTGTTCCGTGCAGCAGGCTGCTCTGGATACGCTCTATGATCAGTACCTCATGGGAGATGGGGAGTACCCAATGACGGTATTCTATGGCCGGAAAGGATAACCGGATTGCTGAGCAGCACTTTCATGGTGTCCGAATATTGACTTTCTCAGGTGCCGCCGATGAAAAGCAGCCTGAACTGGTACAGCAGGCACATCAGTGACAGTGACACTTTGGATTAAGGAGCGTCTCGAATAGGGATACGGTTCCAGTCTCTCTAATCTGCTGCGCGTATCAGGGTCCTGGAGAGGTTACATATGATGGACAATGCAGATGCGTTCGTTACATGCCTCCTGCACGTTCCGGGTAGTTCCATGCCTGAATTTCTGGAGTCGGGTTGGGATCCTCAATACCGTATGAACGACTGGTCCATGATCTCCTTGAGCTTTTTCCTGAATGACGAGTGCCGGGCGTAGCGCTGGTTCCTGAACTCACGGATTACTTCGTCAGCCTTCCTGCTGCTGCCGATGAGAGTAAGCCCCTCGGCAAAGGCGCAGAGATAGAGGGCCGCAGTATCATAGGAGTGTCGTAACTGGTTGGATACAATACCATTGATCGTTTCCCTGGTTAGGTCCTCCGCCCAGGCAAGGAACATCCTGCGCTCCTTTTCTGATGGTACCGGATGGGTTGTCAGCCCTCTCCTGACTGCCTGCAGAAGAAACTCGTCAGGATCCTGGCCAGACATTCCGGATGCGGATTGCCTGGTAAGCTTCATTGCCAGGGAGTAGGGGAAATCCCTGGTGAGACCTCTTCGCAGCAGGAGCTGTATGGCAGCAGCCTGCTCTGCAGCCCTGCCTGACAAGGCGATGAATACGGCTGCGAGGATAGCACCTGCCGACTCTCCGTTGTAGACAAACCCATCTTTACCGTGTTCTTCGGCAGGGTTGATAATTCGGGTCAGGTTGCCCTGCATCAGCAAAATCCTGAGAATCAGGGCTCTGTAGCTGTTCTGGCTGTCACTGTGAGCTTCCAGGAAGGAGCGGGCGACAGAGAGTTCCTGATCCAGTAACTGCTGGCGTTCTGCCTCCATCAGGTACTTGATCAGTGAGCCAGTATCGGGTAGCGAGAAGAAATATTCCCGCTTGCCGTGCAGGATGCCTTCCGGATCCTCGAGTTCATAGGCCGCCTCGACCAGTTCCCGGGCTATCTGGGCCCGCAGATCACCATATTCCACCGAGCGGAGGGCCTCCGTTCCCGCTTCAATGACTCCGTGCCACTCGTTTTTCTCCCGCAGCTGATGCATCCAGAAGAGGTAGGCCCGTGGCTGCCTTCCTTTCCACAGTCGGGCAAGCCGTGCTGTTCCGCTGATGCCTTCCCGCATGCAGGTCGCTTCGAGAAACAGCACCTGGGCCCTGTCAGTATCATAAGAGGAGAGGAGGTGCAGCCAGGCAGGCAGAAAGTTCTCCAGCTCTTCCAGTGCGGCAGAACCCGCATTCTCGACATCTGCAAGCAGCGGCAGATCACCCTGGTAGGGCCTGGACTCAGTCGTGCTGATCGGTCTGGTGATATCGATTGCTGCAGCAAGTTCCTTCGGACGCTGCTGCAGCGGTGTCAGCTCGTAGACACAGCGGCAGAAGCGGGCCCGCTCCTCCCTGAGCGTGCTTCCGGGATAGTAATCGCCTGTTTCGAATTCAGCATACGATCTGTCATCGGGGATGTATGGGTCATACTGCCTGTTCAGATCATAGGGATCAGTTGCATCATGATGCTGCCCAGTCCCATTTATTTTCTGTTCATCAACCATCCCGCTCTCTGGGGTGAAGATTCCAAAGAGGGCCTTGAACACGGCATAGGCAGCTTTCAGGTTCCCGGAGAGGAAGAGCCCGTTGGCCTCCCTGAAGAAGCCTGAGAGCTTCAGCTGGAACTCCCGGATCATCAGGTCAGGGACCTCATCATCGTAGGAACAGTAGCCATACTCTTCATCGTTGTCCAGGAAGTCCGGTTCAATGTATATCGCTCCCGACTCAATCCCCTCTCTCCTCTCCAGAATGGCCTTCTTGAGATCGGCAATGCCATCCAGAAGGGCTGTGGGGGGATCTGGTTCATCCCGCGATCCTGCTATTGCCGCATAGGAATTCTCCATGGCTTCAAGGAAGGCTTCCCTCCTGTTTGCGGGGAGCTTGCGGGCATAGTCAAGGATGCAGGCTGTCATCTCTTCCCGGGACAGCCTGCTCAGGAAGCTGGTCATGGATTCAATGAAGGGCTTCAGGTCAAAACTCTTTCTGCTGTTGCTGTCAGTATGCATATAGGCTCTTCCTCCGGGTAAGCAGGTAGGGACTTTAGCAATCGTTTTTGCGTAACATGATTGAGAGTAATGGGTTCCCGTCGATCGATCAAGGAGTTGCCGTCTCATCAGGTAAATATTCCAACTGTCCGGATTCACTATCAGAGAAGGCAGGCACTCAGACAATTATCAGTTTCTGGTTCCAGCGAAAAAATGCAGAGGGCAAAACAGCGAAAGGCTTAGAAAAGTAAAGGACAGGAATTTATTGCATAGGATTGGTTTGCACGATATCTGGTATGGTTTCGTG
>CAZSBC010000175.1:0-6159 GCA_964605195.1 uncultured Spirochaetales bacterium
GGATGAGCCGAAATCAATCGTGGTGATCTCAACCGAATCGTTGATATCGATCTTTATGACAGCAAGGTCGTTTTCCCGGTCTTTGCCGATAACACGTCCGGTGTAGCTTGATCCGTCATAGAGGCTGACCAGCACCTCCTCGGCTCCTTCTATCACATGATAGTTGGTCAGGATATGTCCTTCACGGTCAATGAAGGAACCTGAGCCGGTGCCCGATTCGGGAACCGCCCCGAGTACGGAGTTGTACTGGTACATCTCAGTTGAGATATTCACCACGGCACGATTGTACCGTTCATAGATTTCTATGTTCTGAAGCTCATAAGTGGTGAATCCCGAACTGTTCTCATATCCGAGAGCCGGCAGCAAACCTGATATACCAACTTCGCTGAAATTCTCAAGTGCCCTGAAAATCTCTATAAGGCCAGCCTCACCCTTCTCCTCTACAACGAGTTCCATCGCCTCCCGGACAACCTTTTCGGCCCTTCTGAGCTTGGCACTTCTCGTCCACTGAATAATTCCGTACGTGATTGCCGCAAATATCAATACAAGGATAGATACTGCAATCAGTCGTGCAATGAGTTTCTTTTTTTTCAGGGCAAGATCATCTCTCGGATCCAGCGTATCATTCATTTCGATACTTCCATTGAACCATATTCTGTCACATTATAGCGTAATGCAAAGCCTTTGAAAACGCAGCCGATTACCAAATGGGAAAAAATTGAAATCCTGTACCCATTATTTCCCAATTGTCTGAACTGTCAGTATCCTCATATCTGTTCGGGATTCAGGCGATATTTCCAGCGTCCGGTCCGGTAGAGCATATAGTTGCCGGCAGCCACCAGGATGTTTGAGATACACATGGCCCACCAGATGCCGACAGGTCCCATCTCAAACACCTGCGTCAGCAGCAGGGCTAATGGAATTCTTAAACCCCAGAGCCGCAGTATATTGAAGACCATGATAGGTTTCGTATCTCCGCCACCCTGAAAGGCACCGTTAATGACAGTGAAGAGGCAGAAAAATACCACCGAGAGGGATACTACCCGAAACAGCTGAGCGCCGTAGCTAATCACTTCCGGGTCGTCTATGAAAAACCTGGTAACAGAATTCCCGTAGAAGAAGGTAACTACCATACCGCTCACCACAAACAGCAGGATGGTGAGTATGCCGTAGGAGACCGTCTGTTCAGCGGCCTTATGATCTTTCCTGCCGAGACACTGGCCGACGAGCACCGCAGTTGCCTGACTGATACCCTGCGCTGGCATATTGAACAACCCGATTATTCTGTTACCTACCCCGAAAGCTGCAATGACAGCAGCGCCGTAGGTATTTACCAAGCCCTGCATGACGGTGAATCCCAAAGCGGATATCCCGCCACCGACAGATGAGGGCAAACCGATTTTTATGATGAGCCGCCAGGCCGTGGGATCGGGTTTCAGATACTTTCTTTCCAGTTTTATCCCCCGTTTGCCGGTGATGAGGATTCTCAGCACCATTACCATGCTCACTCCCCGGGCAATGATTGTCGCTATTGCTGCGCCGGCAACACCAAGGGCCGGTACGGGGCCGAGTCCGAAGATCAGGATGGGGTCGAGGATCACGTTCACGATAACTGTGATAATCTGAATTTTCATCGGGGTCACGCTGTCTCCGACGCCCTGCAGCGTTGCCCGCAGCACAAAGGACATGAACATCAGCGGCATACCGATGAAAATGATGCGGAGATAGGTGGCGACCGTCGGCAGAATATCGCGGGGAACCTGCATGGCAATCAGCAGGTAATCGGCACCGAGGATGCCGGCTGCCATAATGATGACAGACAGGATACTCAGCATCAGGAACACCTGGCTTACGTAGAAGTTTATTCGTTCCTCATCTCCCTTGCCCTTGGCCTGGGAGATGAGCGTTGTGCCTGCCATTGAGAATCCACTGCCGAAAATGATCATGAAAAAGACTATGCTGAAGCTGACACTGGGAGCAGAAATTGCCTCAGGACCAAGTTTCCCGAGAAAATAGGTATCCGCCAGGTTGTAGAGCATATGCAGCAGATTTGTTGCCATGATCGGCAGGGCCAGCGTTGTCAGGGTTTTCAGTAGTTTCAGATTGGCTATCTTTATTCGTTTCAATGCATCCTTCCCGGTTTCGTTTTTTCGTGCCCAGTATTCAGGTATACAGGAAAAAGTAAATTTGTAAAATAGCAGCTGACCGATGCTTCTTGTTTACTACACTATTGCTTTATGATATATTCAGGCAACATTTCAGAAGCGGGAGCAAGGGTGTCATGAACGGAGAGATAAAAGATAGCAACCGGAATTTCATAGAACGCATTATAGAGGATGATATTGCAAACAAACGCTGCCCGCAGGGAATTGTGACGAGATTCCCTCCCGAACCTAACGGGTACCTGCATATCGGCCATGCCAAAGCTATCAGCCTTGACTTCTCCCTGGCAGAGGCTTATGGTGGGCGCTGCCATCTGCGTTTCGACGACACAAACCCCGACAGGGAGGAAGTTGAGTATATCGAAGCGATAAAGCGTGATATCAAATGGCTTGGATTCTCCTGGAATGAGCATGAATACTACGCCTCGGACTACTTCCAGACTATTTTCGATATCGCCGTTGCCCTCATCAATGACGGGAAGGCATACGTTGACAGTCTCTCGCCTGAGCAGATCAGGGAGTATCGGGGGACCCTGACGAAAAAAGGGATCAACAGCCCGGACAGGGACCGTTCGACAGAGGACAACCTGCGCCTTTTCTACGAAATGCGCGACGGCCTGCATCCAGAAGGTTCCTATGTACTGAGGGCAAGAATCGATATGGCTTCTCCGAATCTGAATATGCGCGACCCGACTCTCTTCAGGATACGAAAGACCAGTCATCATCGGACGGGAGATACCTGGAGCATCTATCCCATGTATGACTTTACCCATCCGCTCTCCGACGCGATAGAAGAGATAACCCATTCGCTTTGTACGCTTGAATTCGAGGACCACCGACCACTGTATGACTGGGTTGTTGCAAATTCCGGTCTTCCGGCAACGCCGCATCAGTATGAGTTCGCCCGGCTCAATATCAACTATACCGTGATGAGCAAACGCAAACTGCTCCAGCTGGTACGTGAAGGCCATGTCAACGGATGGGATGATCCCCGGATGCCAACCCTCTCTGCAATGCGGCGCAGGGGATATACTCCTGAGGCAATCAGGGATTTCACTGAGAGGGTGGGAGTTGCCAAAGCTGTCAGCACTGTCGATTACGCCCTCCTTGAGCACTGTCTCCGCGAAGACCTCAACAGACGGGCTCTGCGTCTCATGACAGTGTTGCGGCCGGTGAAGGTGATTATCGATAACTATCCCGAAGATACCGTTGAGTGGCTTGAAGCCGATAATAACCCAGAGGACCCCTCCGCTGGCACACGCAAGATTCCCTTCAGCAGGGAGCTCTATATTGAACAGGATGACTTCATGGAGAACCCTCCGAAAAAGTACTTCCGTCTGGCACCGGGCAGGGAGATACGGCTGAAACATGCCTACTATATCACCTGCACTGAAGTGGTGAAGTCCGGTGATGTCATTGAGGAGATACACTGCACCTATGATCCCGAATCACGGGGAGGGAGCACCCCGGATGGCCGAAGGGTGCGGGGAACCAGTCACTGGATAAGTGCCGCTCATGCCATCGATTGTGAAGTGCGACTCTATGACAGGCTTTTCACGAGTGAGAATCCGGGTGCAAAGACAGGTAACTTTCTTGATGACATCAACCCTGATTCCATTGAAGTGCTTACCGGCTGCAGGATTGAACCCTCAGCTGCCGATCTCCCGGATGATGTGCACCTGCAGTTCCTGAGAAACGGATACTTTTTCCTCGACGCTATCGATGCGACTGCCGATCACCTTGTATACAACCGGACATTACCCCTCAGGGACTCTTGGGAAAAGCTGAAAAAGAAGCTTGGTATTGCATAGGGAGTATGGATCACGCTTTCAGTATCCAGCAGCTGTGCGCGGTCCGTCTTCGGGAAAAACCCGGAGGGATTGTCTGTTTGGTGATATCGGTTACCGCAAACCCGTTCAGTTTGCGCTTTTCCAGCCTAAATCCTTCCATATTGGTGGAAAAAAGCACTGCGCCTCTCGGCGCAAGGAGTTTCCGGCAGAGCTGCAGGTATCGAACGTAATCACGCTGTACTCGGAACACCCCTTCGGTTTTTCTCGAGTTCGAGAAGGTTGGCGGGTCCATGATGATCAGATCATATGCCGCTGATCGGCCGGATGCTATCTCCTGCTGCAGGAAGGTAAGACAGTCGGTATTCTCATACCGGTACTGCACACCAGTGAACCCGTTAAGCCGCATATTCTCCTCTGCCCGGTTGAGATATGGTTGTGAAAGGTCCACAGAGACAACTTCACGAGCCCAACCGGCAGCTGCATATACGCTGAAGGATCCTGTATAGCAGAAGAGGTTCAGTACCCGTTTCCTGTCAGACTCCTGCATAACCAGTGATCTGGTGATGCTGTGGTCGAGAAAGAGTCCTGTATCAATGTGCGACAGTAACCTGATACGGAACGAAAGATGATTCTCGGTAACAGTGAGCTCAATACCGGCTGAGTGCTCAGCAGTATGCTGCTGATGTCCCTGAAGGGTATTGCGACGCGAGCAGTGAACGTTTTCTGGCGGGATATAGAGGTTTGCAGCAGCAGTGCCGACCATTGCAGCATCTTTTTGACCATTCTCAGCATTGCCTATTGAGTAATCAATGATCAGTACGTGATCTGCGTAGATATCCACAGTTGCGGGATATTCATCAAGATTCCTGTCATATACCCTGAAACAGTCGCTCCCCACCTCCGCAAACAGCGGACGCAATTCGGCATACTTCCTTTTCACAATTTTTCCGAAATCCTTCAGCCGATAGTCCAATGTGACGTCCTCTCCTGTCTGTGTGGATATGCAATTTGAGGTAATAATATACTATTTTAACCGCTATTCACAGAGTATCGTAGCGAATATTTGCCTGCTATTCTCACCTTTGTGATAGCAAAAAGATAGCATGTATGCTAGGTTTTAGGTACAACGAAATGGGAGAATGGCCATGGAAGAAGATGTCAATGAATTTCTTGCTGCTCTAGAACGTGATAACGGTGGGCCTGTTCAGCTGAAGACGTATGGATTGTGGCTTGGTGCAAACAGTGCACCTGGTCAACCTGAAGTCGGCGGACTGCTGTATGTTATCCAGGATCGTCTCTTTTTCGAGGATTTCGAGAAGCAGGCCGGACTACTTGGCCTGATAGTCCCGAAGAGCAAAAAAAACAGGTATGTGAAATTCAAGACCTCCATCGATATTCACGCTATTGAGCAGATCTCCTGCATACGCATCAAACATGCCAGGCAGATGGTGCAGAAGAATTTCCCGGATAATTTCCCGGTAGTACCGCTACAGGGTTTCTGGAAAAAGTTCTTCCAGACAGCTTTGTATATCAGGACTTCGGATGGGACTGTCTGGCTGCTTGATGTGTTTGACGTTGCTCTGATCACGGAATTCATGGAGGAGCATGTATGAAAGCATTCAAAGCCTACGATATTAGAGGGGTATACAATCGGGATTTCACCGCCGATGATGTCTACAGGATCGGTTATCTGCTACCCGCTCTTCTCAAGACCGAGCGCGTACTGGTCGGAAGGGATGTAAGAACCTCTTCAGATGAAATTTTTACTGCCCTGACCAGGGGTATTACCGATGCTGGGGCCGATGCAGTCTCCATCGGCCTCTCGACAACACCCATGGTCTATTTCGCTACTGCTTCGTTGGGATTCGACTGTTCGGTCCAGATAACAGCTAGTCATAACCCCAAAAACTATAACGGGATGAAAATATCGAAAAGCGGAGCACTACCGGTCGGCGCCGATTCCGGGTTGAAGGATCTGGAGAGGATGTTCGAGCATGAAACGATCGTTCCTGTTCCCCCTGAGAAACGGGGCTCAATCGAGATGATTGATGTCAAAGAGAAATATCTCGATTTTCTCTCTGCCTATCTTCCTGAACAGATTCATCTGACACTGTCAGTTGACTGTTCCAACGGGATGGCCAATGTACTTGTCAAGGATCTGATAGGTGAACATCATAACTATCTTTATGATACGCTGGACGGAACCT
>CAZSBC010000176.1:0-6005 GCA_964605195.1 uncultured Spirochaetales bacterium
GGATAAATTCGTATCCGCCGGAATCATTACGCAGATCAGAGAGGGCAGCAACCTCATCCGGCTGCCCGTCGGTCTCTGTCGCCGGCTCCCCGGCAGCAGGTTCGGTGATAACGGTAGATGTAGCGAACGGGTCAAGAAACGGGTCATCATTTCCGTTGCCTCCAGTTGCCAGGAACGGATCTTCGGTGCTCTCTATCTCCTGAAAGGCGTCTTCGAAGGCATCCCCGGAGAAGAGATCGTCGAAACTCTCCGCCTCAAGCAGTGCAGTGCTGTCGGGATCAAGGATGATTTCGTTTGTCCCTCCGAGGTTAAGCGCTTTCAGGGCTCTGAGGGTGGGTATGTCGATATAAGAGCTCATGTTAACCCCTTCCGACTCAAACAGCAGGCGGTAGAATCCCCTGATCTCCACCTCCCTGATTTTTATTCCGACATTGCTGAACCCGGTAAGCAGGAGTTTGTCGCCCACCTCCAGTTCGGTATTGAGACGCTTCTCGATGATCTCCCGGTTGCTGTTGGTCAGCAGGATGCCGGACTCCCCCGGTGCGAGGAAGTCACCCTCGACAACCTCTATCCTGTCAAATACCTGCCGGTAGGATTCCGGTTCGATGCCGAAGAGAAAGGTGACGCCCCGTGCGTCGGGATCCTCCTGCCCCTCAAGACTGATGGAGGCAAATCCGGTAACCTGCGGGGTATACATTTCGATATGGTCATTTTCGGCAAGGTGATTGATGACCCGGGCATACTCCGGAATCTGGGGAGTAGGTTCGATTCCTCCGACTGACTGCACGCCGAATATGGAGAGATCATCTTCCGAGTATCCGCCAATGAGGATGTCGGCTGTGTAGTTCTCTATGAAGGCCTGCTCGATGCCTTTTGTGGCAGTGTCGATGAGCGAAGTGCCGATTGTCATCACCATGATACCGGCTGCGATGATTATCCCGATAATCAGTGTTTTGGAACGATGTTCCCTGAGGTTTCTCAAAGCAATACGAAGTATCACCGGCATCGATTCAGCCATCCTTTCGGTATTCCCGCTCAACGAGGCCGTCCTTCAGCCGTATGATGTGGCGGGCCAGATCGACAATGGTCTGGTCATGGGTGGAGAAGATGAAGGTCGTTCCCATATCGTTGTTGACCTTCTTCATCAGGCGTATGATGCCTTCACTGGTTTCAGAATCAAGGTTGGCAGTCGGTTCGTCCGCCAGGACAAGCTCTGGCTTGGTGACGAGGGCCCGGGCTATGGCAACCCGCTGCCGCTGGCCGCCGGAGAGCTCAGTCGGCCGGTGCTTGGTCCAATCGGTAAGCCCGACCTCCTCGATGAGGTACTGCACCCAGCGCCTTCGTTCCGGAGTCTTCTGCACCTCGGCACCGAGCAGCAGGGGGAACTCAATGTTCTCATATACATTCAGTACCGGTATGAGGTTGAACGATTGAAAGATAAATCCGACAAACTTGTGCCTGAGACGAGTGATCTCATTGTCAGAGAGATCACTCGTATGCCTTCCGTTGATAGTGACACTTCCCGATGTGGGAACGTCAATGCAGCCGATCATATTGAGGATGGTCGATTTTCCGGATCCCGAAGGACCGGCAATGGAAATGAAGTCTCCCCGTGCAATCGAGAAGGATACTCCCCGTACGGCATGGACTTCGGTTTTTCCGAGAGGATAATTCTTGGTAACCTGATCAAGTTCTACAATTTGCACAACATGCTCCAGTATCTGCAGTAATAAGTTTGAAGCTTCGTGAAGAAATGTATCTTTCTGCACAAAGTCTTGAAGGCAATTGCCCTGCATGCATCCAGGATCAATGCCGGTGTACATGATGCAATTTGCTCATATGTCTTTATTTAATGTACTTAATCGTTTGCCAATAGTAAATGTTGGTGAGAGTTTTTTCAGGATATTTACAAGAGGGTTGGTTTCATCTAAGATACAGTGATGCTGAAACGTGTTGAGATCTATACTGACGGTGGTTGTTCGGGGAACCCGGGACCGGGGGGGTGGGCATTTGTTGTCATTACCGGTGACGGTCCCATCCTCAAGCGCAACGGTTGTGACAAGCTGACAACCAACAACAGGATGGAGCTGACGGCGGTTATCGAGGCCCTCGGTTCCATCACGGCTGAACCGGGCAGCCCGTTGCGGATTGTGCTACACACCGACTCCCAATATGTGAAGAATGGTATCACGAACTGGATCCATTCCTGGTTGCGGAACAACTGGCGGACTGCGGCAAAGAAACCGGTAAAGAACAAGGAGCTCTGGATACGGCTGAAGAGTCTGGCAGATTCGTTCGACATAGAGTGGGTCTGGGTTCCCGGGCATGCCGGGGTCCGGTACAACGAACTCTGTGACGAGCTCGTTCAGCAGGCTATCAGGGAGTGCCGGGGAAGCAGCTGATTGCAGCAGTTTCCGGGTGAGTGACTATGGCATGGGACGGTTGACACTTTAGGAGCAACTTGGTATATTCCTCCCTGTCGTTCAGGGCCGCTAGCTCAGCTGGTAGAGCAACGCCCTTTTAAGGCGTGGGTCACTGGTTCGAACCCAGTGCGGCTCAATTGCATGGTTTTTTGTCTGCAGATACTGGACAACGGTGCCGTTTGCATGCTATTACATCTTATCTGCAGCGGTGACGATAAACCGATGCGATCCATGTCTCCTTCGTCTAGTGGTTAGGACACCGGGTTTTCATCCCGGCAACAGGGGTTCAATTCCCCTAGGAGATGCGATTATTGAGGCTGATTGCCGCTGTACTGGTTGCAGCCGCAGTCAGCCTCACTTCTCTTCCCTATTTTCCCGGTTACATAATTGCTCAAACCACCCATTCACTGTATAGTTTACTGTAGAGCAGTCATGAACCGATTGCATGCTCAACGGGGAAATTAATCAGGTCTGTTGTGCAATCGGTTCAGCAGATTGACTACCGTGTTAGCAGGAGCACTATTCATGAGCAAGGTAATTTTGACAGCAGCAGATCTCGACGGGTACCTACGGGAATCAGACAAGGAAACGATCCATCGCATGGATCAGCAATACAGTGAGGCCATTACCTACTTCAAACACTTATCCGCCTCTCCCGATGCTGATACGGTACGCAATGCCGAGCAGAAGCTGATAGCTATCTATGACAGAATGGGCAAGACCATGCGTGAGATTGTAAACCGGGAAGATGCAATCCATGTCTATTCGTTCGATACTCCCAAGGAGGTGCATGGCGAAGCTTCCCGGCTGATAGCCAAACTGCGCAATCCCGCCACAAAGCGGGAGGAGTTCATCTATTATGTTCAGAGGGCTTTTGAGCTGCTCTTCAACCTGACCTTTGCTGATAACTCCCTTGCACAGAAGAACTATCTCATCAACGAGACCCCTGTGACCATTCCCGTCCTCAATTATGCCGTCCACAAGATACCCGATGTGGATGCCCTTATTGAGAATTCGGTCATGTGCGTCATGCTGCGGGGAGCTCTGCTTCCCTCTATCATCATGAGCAAGGAGATCCAGGAGTACTCATCTACCAACTATGTCACTCCCTTTGCCCTCTTCAGGATCAAGCGTGATGATACAAAGAAGGAGCACAACATGGAGTATGTGCTGGACCTGGATAAATCCTTCTTCAACCTGGAGCAACTCAACGGCAAGGATCTTATCTTTGCCGATCCGATGAATGCGACAGGGGGCAGCCTGGTAACCATCGTGAAGTATCTGCTGGGTGAGGGGGTGAAACCGAAGTCGATCAAGTTCATCAATGTCATTTCGGCCCTGAAAGGCTCTCTCCGGACGGTGCGGGCCATAGAGAATGCCGAAGTCTATACTCTCTGGATGGATCCGGTTCTCAATGAACTGGCCTATATCCTGCCGGGACTCGGGGATGCCGGGGATCGGTTGAACGGCATCGATTCCGAGAATAATCCCCGCAATATCATTCAGCTGATTGCCGATTACGGAGCAAACATATCGGCTCTGTATCGCTCTCAGGTGCAGAAGATTGAGCAGACGGTACTCGGTGAGTAGGATGAAGCGCAGAGAGCGGCTGAAGTCGCTCACCGCCCTCTGTGCAGCTGCAGCTGCTGTGCTGCTGCTTGCTTCCTGTACCACTACGCTCTCTCATGCAGATGCCGCTGTGCTGCTCTATAATATCGGTAATCACTACTACAGGGCGGGGGCCTACGATACTGCTGGTATGTGGTATGAGGATGCGCTCTCCCATGCACCCGACGATGCCGTCGTGAGCTACAACACCGCTCTCTCGGCAATGCGCAGCGGTACGTATGAACGGGCTGCCGAGCTGTTGCTTGGTCTGCTCGCCAGGGACCCTGACAACATTGCAGTCAGGGAGGCTCTGGCTCTTAACAGCTATCTGTCGGGTAGTTACGGCGATGCGCTGGCACAGTATGAATCACTGCTTTCTGACTACGGGGCCGTGGAGGAGTACCAGCATGCAATTGTCAAGATGGCTCTGGAGATGGATGACCGGAAGAGGGCGGAAGCCATGTTGGCGCAGTTGCTCGATACCGATTCCCCGGCTGCCGAGAGCTGTTACCTGCAGGGTGAATTCACTGCTGCCTTCCGGGCTGATAAGAACAGCTGGGAGTGGTATGCTCTGGCGCTGCAGAAGGATCCTGGGTATGACAGAGCCCGGTCAGCACTGTTAGCCTCTATTGAGAAGGCAGAAGGTCAGGAGCTGAGTGATATCGGTGCACTAGTCGATGCGCTCTCTCTGGCTGACGGGGATATCTTCTTTGCGCTTGGAATCGGGCTTCTCGGGACAGGAGATGATACCGGGTTTGCCTACCTGACCGAGGCGGTTAGGGCAGGGTTTGCAGATGAATTCCAGCAGGTACGGCAGGCTGTTGCCGCCCTGCCGGCCGAATTGCGTGCGAGGGCTCTGGAATCTCTGCTGTAAAGCGACTCGCTGTTACCTGCCTAAGGCTTCCATCATCAGCGCAAACACTTCCTTTGGGGTCGGTTCGGCATCAATGGTTACCAGCAAGTCCTTGTTACTGTAGTACTCAATCAGGGGTTCAGTCTGTCTGGTGTATACTTCAAGGCGATTGATTATAGCCTCTTCCATATCATCTTCACGCTGGATGAGGGGTTCCCCGGTTTCGTCACATACCCCCGCAACCTTGGGCGGATTGTAGAGCAGATGGTAGACACGGCCCGAGTGCTTGGCGATTCGACGTCCTGAGAGTCTGCGGATGATTACTTCGCGACGCACTGCGAAGTTTATCACATAATCAATATCTGTGATGGAATCAAGCGCTTCAGCCTGGGGGATGGTCCGGGGAAAGCCGTCAAGAATATAACCGGATTCGGTATCAGCTTCTCCCAGGCGTTCGGTCACCAGCCTGATTGTCAGTTCGTCGGGGACAAGGTCTCCGGCAGCAAGAATTGCACTGACCTCATTTCCCAGCGGGGTTCTGTTCTTGATGGCAGCTCGGAAGATGTCACCGGTAGAGATGTGGGGAATCTGCATCTCATCCTTCAGCATGGCAGCCAGGGTTCCTTTTCCGGCGCCCGGGGGGCCCAGTAAAATAAGATTCATCATTACGCTCCTCGTCTCTGAGTATGCCCTATGATAGTGGAAAGATGTACCGTTCTGCAAGGCGGCAGGTGCCGGATTTGTCCCTCTGGGTAACTATAATTGAGTTTTTATGCATATTCCCAATCTTTTTTGTCCGGGAGTATTGACCTTTGTCTGCATTATCAGTAGATTTCTCGAGGCTTCAGGAAAATATAGTGTTTTCGTTGAGCAATCAACATAGCAGTTGCTGCTTCAGCCTAATTCTTCGATAACGGCATAGAGAAAATATAAAGTGTTATTTATCGGGAAAATGAAGTTACACTGTTGACACGTAAGATGGTTATTTGATATAAAAATCGAGCGCGTCAGGAATCTTCTGAAGCGAAGAAACTGTTTTTTGAAAGTTAATTAGGGAAGGGAAGGAAAAAAAGCTATTTGCAAGAATAGCAATACAGGAAGTGTAAGGGCTCCTGTACCCG
>CAZSBC010000177.1:0-6002 GCA_964605195.1 uncultured Spirochaetales bacterium
ATCAAGGGTATATGGAACTTTGCCCCGAAAAGCCTTAATCTCCCGGAAGAGATTATCGTGCAAAAAACCGACCTGGCAACCAGTTTTGCCGAACTCTCCGCGAAGATGAAGGACTGAACTGCCTGCAGTATGGCCGGGTACGCCGATACCTGTAAGATTTACCCGCATTTTTACGTTGATTTCATTGACAAAAATCTACTCCGGTACCATATTATCAAGAAAGCGATGACGGAGACGAGTAAGAAGTCAAGCTGCCAGGGATTTGTCAGCAAATCTAAGAGAGGGTTCCCATAGGCTGGAAGGAACCCGGCAGGCTCCTTCTGAAAACCCCTCCCGAGCTGCCGGCTGAACCATCCTGTGGCAAAAGGAGTGCAGTAAGCTGTGCCGCTGCCCGGCGTAACGGGAACATGAAGTGTCACTGCTGAACTGCAGTGTAAGTAAGGTGGAACCGCGGAAACCGGTGCTTGCAAGAGCCTGTGTGTTTTTCGTCCTTACCTGTCTGTTGCCCGAAGATATGTGGGTAGCATCTGTGTACGGGACGACAGACATACAGGTTTTTTTTAGGAGTAAACGTATGAACAGAGAGGACCAGCTACACAAGATTCGTCATTCCATGGCCCATGTCATGGCTGAAGCCGTGCTGCAGATATTTCCCACGGCTCAGATAGCAATCGGACCGTCCATAGATAACGGATTCTACTACGATTTCGATCTCCCGCGGACGCTTGTTCCCGATGATCTCGAGGAGATCACACAGCGGATGAAGCGCATCATCAGTGAGGACAAGGAGTTTGAGCGCAGTGTTGTCCCACGGGAGAAGGCCAGGGAACTGTTTGCCAGCCAGGTCTATAAGCAGGAGCTCATCAACGCAATCCCTGAGGATGAGGAGGTCTCGCTCTATTCCCAGGGAGGGTTTACCGATCTCTGCCGGGGTCCGCATGTGGACTCAACGAAGGAGCTCAATGCAGGGGCCTTCAAGCTGCTCTCCATTGCCGGCGCCTACTGGCGGGGCAAGGAGACCAATCCCATGCTGACCAGGATCTACGGGACGGCGTGGACCAACCCCAAGGAGCTCCGGCTCTATCTGAAGCAGCTTGAGGACATTGAGAAGCGTGACCACCGCAAGCTCGGCAAGGAGCTTGATCTCTTCTCCCTCCATGAAGAGGCCGGTGCCGGCCTCGTCTACTGGCATCCTAAGGGGGCCCGTATCCGGCTTGCAATTGAGGATTTCTGGCGTAAAGAGCATTACGATAACGGCTATGAGATGGTCAATACTCCTCATGTGGGAAAGTCATGGCTCTGGGAGACATCCGGGCATCTCGATTTCTACAAGGAGGGAATGTACCCTCCCATGGAGATGGATAAGGCCGAGTACTTTGCCAAGCCGATGAACTGTCCGTTTCACATCATGATCTACAACAACAGCAAACACTCCTACCGTGATCTTCCCTGTCGTTGGGCTGAGCTGGGAACCGTCTACCGCTATGAGAAGGCCGGGGCCATGCATGGTCTGCTGCGGGTACGGGGATTCACTCAGGATGATGGCCACCTTATCTGTACACCGGAGCAGATGGGCGATGAGATCCTCGAAGTGCTGCGATTTTCCCTTTACATGCTCAGGTCGTTCGGGTTCTCTGAGATCAGCGCCTACCTCTCGACCCAGCCTGAGAAGAGTGTCGGTGAGAAGTCCGACTGGGATGCCGCTACCGCGGCATTGCGGAAGGCCATTGAGGCAGAAGGCCTTGAGTATGACGTCGATATTGGCGGCGGAGCCTTCTATGGCCCCAAGATCGACCTGAAGATTAAGGATGCCCTGGGCAGGGAGTGGCAGCTTTCAACCATCCAGTTCGATTTCAACCTGCCGGAGCGGTTCGATATGACCTTTGTCGATCGAGACGGGGCAGAGAAACGGCCATATGTGATTCATCGGGCATTGCTGGGCTCCATTGAACGCTTCTTCGGGGTACTGCTTGAACACTATGCCGGGGCATTTCCACCCTGGCTGGCTCCCGAGCAGGTCCGTGTTATTCCCGTGGCAGAGGCTTTCAATGAGTATACCGATAAGGTTGCAGCACTGCTAAAAATGGAAGGCTTCAGGGTGCACGCTGACCTGGGAACCGATCGCCTCAACGCCAAGATCCGGAATGCCCAGAAGGAGAAGATCCCCTTCATGCTGATTCTTGGAGAGAAGGAGGCTGAAGCCAGGGCGGTATCGGTACGTTACCGTACGGGTAAGCAGGAGAACGGCATGCCGGTTGAGGACTTCATTGCAATGGTGCAGGAGCAGGTTGAGAAGAGAACCGTCTAGTTACAAACTGGGGAGTGGCATGGAAAGCATACTGCTCTTTCTGCAGGAACATATCGCAGTAGCACCTCTGATGATATTCCTGCTGCTGACAGCGGCAGGCGGGAACATACCCATCTCCGAAGATGTCATAACCATCACGGCAGCCCTGATGGCAGCCCGGAACAGAGCCTATATTCCGCTGCTGCTCATTGCCCTGGTTGCAGGCGCCCTCTCAGGCGATACCGTTGCCTACTGGATCGGAAGGGGGGCTGGAAGGTTCCTGCTGCAGCGGGGTCCTGAGAAACGACGGATTGCCTGGCGATTGAAGATTGAGACGATGAAGCGCTACCTCAACCTACATGCAGTCCCCATCCTGATCCTTGGTCGCTACATACCCTTCGGGTTCCGTAATGTCCTGCATATCACAGCAGGAGTGAACCGTATGCCCTGCTGGAAATACCTGCTGATCGATGCTGTTGCGGTGCTGCTTACCACCAACCTGCTCTTCTGGCTGGTGCTGTGGTTCGGTACCCGGGCAGCCGATATCATCAAGACGGCACAGATCATCTTTCTGGTATTCATCACCCTGGCACTGACAGCCCTGCTGATCTGGAGAAGGGTGTGGCTCAGGTCAGGGCAGCGCCTATAGGCCTAGCATGAACTGGTAGGTCTGGTCGACAAAATCGGGAATGCTCTCGTGCCTGAAGTCGGGGTAGATAACCATCTCCTTATGTGAGCGTATCCGGTTGTAGGCTGCAAACTGGGTTGAGGGGGGACAGACATCATCCATCAGCCCGGTTCCCATCAGTACCCTGGCCTCAATACGTTCGGCAAGATACTGATTGTCGATGTACCCGAGTTTCCGGAAGATCTCCTCCTCCCGCAGATGTCGGGGATCGAAGCTCCTGAAGAAGTACTGCAGCTCCTCATATGCCTGTTTTGCAAGATCCATCTCCCACACCCGCCGGTAGTCGCAGAGAAAGGGGTAGAGGGGGGCAGCTCGCTTGATTTCAGGTACCAGGGCTGCACAGGCAAGGGTGAGCCCGCCTCCCTGGGAGGCACCGAAGACCCCGATCCGGTGCGGGTCGACTTCGGGCAGCTGCATGGTGATCCGGGCTAGTTGGACGGTATCAAGGTAGATGCTTCGATAGAGCAGTTTATCCGGATGATCATCCAGCCCCCTGATGATATGACCCCGAAGCGTCGTTCCGGATATAGACCCGGAATCTTCGGAGAGGCCTCCCTGTCCACGAACGTCCATGGAGAGGATGCTGAAGCCGGAGGCCGTCCAGGAGAGCAGTGAAGCCCAGGGATCAGATCTTCCGGAGTAGCCGTGAAACTGGATCACGGCCGGGTGGGGAACGGAAGCCGGCCTGGCCGGGCGCAGGTACTTGGCATGTATGGTTGCGTTGCCCGTCCCCGTGAAGTAGAGATCGAAACACTGGGCCGCAGGGGCCTGGAACGGAGAGGGGGTGAGCCTGTAGGCAGGATCTGTCCGGTCAAGTTCTGCCAGGGCGCGTTCCCAGTAGGTATCAAAATCCTCTGGTTTCGGATTGGTTCCCGCATAATTCTGCAATTCTTCAAGGGGCATATCAATCAGCGGCATAGTAGGTACCTCCGTACTGAAAGCATTGTATGAAAACTCAATGGTTGATGCAATACCGGAAACTCTATTTCCAATTCAACACTTCCCTGATACTATAGAGGGAACCAACTAACTGCCAAAAACGAGGAACCATAATGGACAGAGAACAGAGTATAAAGCGCCTTCAGGAAATTGATCATGAAATCATACTGTATCAGCATATTGCCGCCCTGCTTGGCTGGGACCAGGAGACAGGCATGCCGCCGAAAGGTGTTGAAGGCAGGTCTGAGCAGCTGGCACTGCTGCAGGGAGTGCTCCATGACAAGATGACTGATAACGAAATCGGGGAGCTGCTGGAGCAGCTCGGTGCATCCGAGGAGCTTCCCGGAGGGTCGGAGGAACTCAACGATATGCAGCGGGGAATGGTCAGGGAGTACTTCAGGGAGTACAACCGGGTAAAGAAGATTCCCCGACGGCTTGTGCAGGAACTAGCAGTGGCTACAAGCAAGGCCCAGGCAGTCTGGGTACAAGCCCGACAGGCAAAGGAATTCTCTCTCTTTCAGCCGCATCTCGAGAATATTGTCAAGCTGACCCGGGATAGTGCCGAAGCCCTCGGGTATCGTGATCATCCTTACGATCCGCTTATTGACACTTATGAACCGGGAATGACGACAAGACGGGTTGCAGAAGTGTTTTCCACGCTCAAGGAGGATATCGTTGCCCTGCTCGGTTCCATAGCTGAGAAGGAGCCGGTTGACGATTCATTTCTCTATGAGTCGTACGATCCTGCAGACCAGGACAGATTCGGGAGGATGATCCTGAAGGATATGGGATTTGATTTTGACCGGGGTACGCTGACTGAATCGGCACATCCGTTCACAACGAATGTGGGTAGGGATGATGTGCGTATCACCACCCGGTACAATGAACCATCAATGAGCAGCTCCCTGTTCAGTACGATCCATGAGGGGGGACATGCCCTCTATGAACTTGGGGCTGCCAGCGATCAGTTGAAAGGAACCTGTCTGGGTACCGGTATCTCACTTGCTGTGCATGAGAGCCAGTCCCGCTTCTGGGAGAATATTGTCGGTCGCAGCGATCAGTTCTGGCTCCGCTACTATGCTGAGCTACAGAAGATCTTTCCCGTTCAGCTTGGGACGGTAAGTCGGGAGAGCTTTGTGCGGGGAATCAACCGGGTTCAGCCATCAATGATCCGGGTCAATGCCGATGAGGTGACCTACTCTCTCCATATCATCCTGCGTTTTGAGCTGGAGAGGGCGCTCGTGGATCAATCGTTGCCGGTCGCTGACCTTCCGGCAGCCTGGAATGCCGGAATGAAGGAGATGCTGGGCATAGAGCCGGCTGACGACGGGGAGGGAGTGCTTCAGGATGTACACTGGTCGGCAGGACTGATTGGATATTTCCCCACCTATGCCCTTGGGAACCTCTTCAGTGCCCAGTTCTTTAATACCATGCTTAAGGAGATCCCGGACTACCATGATTGCATTGAGAAGGGAGATCTGATGCGGGTGCAGCAGTGGCTGGATGACAGGATTTACTCCAGGGGAGGGATCTATACTGCCGGTGAGCTGCTGAAGCGGGTAACAGGAGAAGATCTGGACCCCTCCTATTTCAGCCGCTATCTCAATGCAAAATATTCACGACTCTACGGGCTTCAGCGATAGCGATGAAGCAGTATATTGTACTGGCAGGGAATATCGGGGCGGGCAAGTCGACCCTTGTCAAGCGAATCAGTGAGACTCTCGGATGGAGACCCTATTATGAACCGGTCTCGGAAAATCCCTACCTTGAAGACTTCTACATTGATATGGAGGCATGGGCGTTCCACTCCCAGCTCTACTTCCTTACCGACCGGCTGCGTACGCACAAGGAGCTGCAGGAGTACAACGGCTCGGTGGTACAGGACCGGTCGGTCTATGAGGACGCTGAGGTCTTCGCCCGGAATCTCCATCTCCGGGGGGCACTCTCTTCCCGGGACTTTGACACCTATCTCGGGGTATACCGGGTGTTTCTCTCTTTTCTTGATCCCCCGGATCTGGTAGTCTACCTCAAGGCATCGCTTGATACCCTGAAACGGCGAATTGCCCAGCGCAGCCGCGGGTTTGAGGG
>CAZSBC010000178.1:0-5683 GCA_964605195.1 uncultured Spirochaetales bacterium
AAATGTATTGTACTATATGAAAATATAAACATCAAGTCATTAAATGACTATATGTATGTAATCACAATACCAAACCCGGGAGATATTCATGAGCACCATACTTATTGAACATGCAACCATTCTCACTCAGCAAAGTTCAGATTCTGTCATTGATGACGGATACATCCTGATTACCGATGACCGCATTACCGATATCGGTTCAGGGGAACCGGCTTCCGGATACCGCCAAAGTGCGGATCAGATTATTGATGGCAAGCACAAAGCAATGATGCCGGGTATGGTCAACAGCCACACGCACCTCTTCCAGAGCTTCCTGCGGGGGCTTGCAGATGACAAACCGCTGCTCGAATGGCTGAATGCGGCCATTTTCCCCGTAGCCAAGCACCTGCGGGGTGAAGAAGCGCATGCAGCCGCCATGCTGGGGTTGATTGAGAATATCCGCAGCGGAGTAACCTCTGTGATAGACCATCAGTATGTGCATACCGAGCCGGCAGTTGATGACGGGGTGTTTCAGGCCGCTGTAGAAACCGGTATCCGCTTTCGTTTGGCCTACGGCTGGGCTGATATGAATTATGATCCCATACTGCAGCTGACCCCCGGGTATATTATGTCGGAAACAGATCGGCTGCATAGGCAGTGGCATGGACAGGAGAACGGAAGGTTGTCTCTGGAGTTCGGTCCGGTCATTCCCTGGGGGTGCTCGGATGAGACGATGCTGAAGAATCATGAAACAGCCAAACGCTGGGGGGTCGGCATGCATGTTCATATTGCCGAGACCGAGGAAGAGGTTGCCATGAACGTGGAGCAGCGGGGCAGCCGGCATGTAGAGTGGCTGCACAGCCTGGGAGTGCTGGATGCTGATATGCAACTGGTTCACAGCGTCTGGCTGAATGATCATGAGCTGGATCTTGTGCAGGAGAGCGGGGCGGTTATCGTCCATTGTCCCGTTTCCAATATGTACCTGGCATCTGGGGCGGCGCGGATTGCAGAAATGCACAGGCGGGGGATACCGGTAGCGCTGGCAACTGATGGACCGGGCAGCAACAACAACCAGGACATGATGGAGGTCCTGAAAACCACTGCACTGCTTGCAAAGCACTCCATGCATGATGCTATGGCCCTGCTGCCCGGTGATGTCCTCAGGTTTTCCACACGGGGAGGAGCCCATGCCTTTGGGCAGCCGGGAGAGACAGGCAGCCTGGAGATCGGGAAAAAGGCCGATATCGTCATTGTAGATCTCAACTCACCCTTTGCAATGCCGGTACACAACCCTGCATCAGCCTTGGTCTACAACCTGGGGTCAGCAGCAGTTGATACGGTAATCATTGACGGTAACGTCGTGATGGACCACAAACGGATCCTCGTCGTGGATGAAGAGCAGGTGCTTGAAGAGGCCCGGCAGCACTGCAGCAGACTGTTTGCCCGTGCAGGTGTCACTGGATGAGGGCCTGAGGCGTATGCGTTTTTCATTACTAAGAACAGATAAGTGAAACACAGAGAGTTTCCATAGAAAAATATTAACGGGGAGGAATAGCACATGGACATTGACAAGGCCGTTGTAATGATCACCGGCGGAGCCATCAGATTGGGAAATTACCAGGCACGATACCTGGCGAAACGGGGGGCGAATATAGCTTTCAGCTATCTGCCGGGAGAGCCCTGGGAGGAGACCCTCCAGGAACTCCGCTCCCATGGGATAGAAGCTGCAGCAACTCCCCTGGACTTGAGGGATACTGCTGCCGTGCAACGCTGGGTCAGGGAGACGAATGACGAGTTCGGTCATATTGATGTGTTGATCAACAGTGCTTCGGTATGGCTTAAGAAACCGGTACTCGAAATATCGGAGGGAGAGTATGATCTGGCAATTGATATCAACATGAAGGCACCCTTTATACTCTCTCAGTCTGTCGCCAAGGTAATGAAGGCACAGGGACGGGGCGTGATAATAAATATCACCGACTGCTCGGCTTTTCAGGTCTGGCCTGAGTATACTCCGCATGGGGCCAGCAAGGCCGGACTGGTAAGCATGACCAAGTATATGGCCTGGGAGCTGGCACCCGAGGTGCGGGTAAATGCCATAGCACCGGGAACGGTGCTGCTACCGCCCAATTACACGCCTGAAGTGGAGCAGTGGGCCAAGGATATGTCGGTTCTTGGCCGGATCGGACATCCTGAGGATATTGCCCGTACCGCAGCCTTCATCATCGAGAGTGATTATGCCACCGGAGCTGTATATTACATGGATGGGGGTATGCGGCTGATAGCCAGATGATCATCGCTGCTGAGCAGCCTTCTGGCTTGCCTGGTAATGTGCCGATAACTGCAGGTTCCTGTACTGCTTCGGAGTGTATCCGGTATACTTCTTGAAAAGCTGGCTGAAATACTGCGGATTATTGCCGCACCCAACCATTTCCGCAATTTCGTAGATGCAGAGTTCTTCATCTGCTTTGCTCAGCAGTAACTTGGCCTTTTCCATACGCTTCATATTCAGGTAGGCTGAAAACTTCATGCCGGTATCGTTCTGGAATTGCTTGCTCACATAATTGACACTTAAGAAGAGCTCGGTATCGGCAAGCTTTTTTAGGGTCAGATTGGAGTCGGTGAAGTGGGTGTCGATATAATCGAGGGCATGCTTTATGAATGACCTGCTAGGATGAGCAGGTATTTTCTCCGGCTGGCGTTCATAACATGCTCTCGAGACGTCCTGTATGGCTGCTATGAGCTCATCATTGTTGCACGGCTTCAGCAGGTAGTGGCGAATTCCATACTTCATGGCTTCACGGGCATAGGCAAAATCATCATAACCTGAGAGGATGATGAACTCGATCCGGGACTGATCCTGCTGCAGTTGCTCTATCAGTTTCAGTCCTGAATACCCGGGCATCTGGATATCAGTAAGGATGATATCAGGATAATCGTCAATAATGGCATCGTATACTTCGAGTACATTCTTGCATACTGCTGCTATCTCGATTTTGTAGGCTTTCCAGTCGATGAGGGTGCGAAGCGATTCCCTGACAATCTCCTCGTCATCGACAATGATCATTCTCAGCACTGTGCTACTCCTCCCGAACAATGAGCGGGATACGGATCTCCACAACAGCAAATCTGCTATCATTGAACAGGTTCAGACCATACTGGCTGCCATAACTCAACCGGATACGCTGATGAATATTTGACAGGCCTATCCCGAAGCCATGCGTCTCCATCTCATCAAGGGTCTGTGCATCCTGAAACTCCTCCTCGAAATGGGAGCCGGTATTCCGTACCTCCAGGATATAATCCTTATCTGTCTCTCTGCCCTTCAGAATGATCCTGCACTCATCACCTGAGTTCTCCATGGAATAGCGGATTGCATTCTCCAGGATCGGCTGCAGGACCATGTGCGGAAATTCATACTGCAGGTGTTGCTTTGGACACTCTATGGTGCAGGAGAGCAGTGAGCCAAATTTGATCTGCTGGATCCTGAGGTACTCTTCAGCCAGACTCAGTTCCTCCTTCAAGGTGAAATGCTTCTTCCTTGAGAGACTGCCGCGCAGCAGTATTGCCAGAGATTCGACAATCTGTGAAATGACACTATCTTTGAGATGCTTGGCTCGCCAGTTTATTGAATCCAGCGTGTTATAGAGGAAATGCGGGTTTATCTGTGACTGCAGATACTGCAATTGGGACTCCTTGCGCTGGAGCTCGCTCTTGTAGTTGTCCTCAATGAGGTTCTCAATATTATGCGACATCTCATCAAATTTACGGTAGAGAAAACCGATTTCATCGCTCCTGTCTCCATAATGGCTTCGTGGTGTGGCTGTGCTTACGGCAGATGTACCGAAGTGCTCCATCCTGGTCACCAGATCGGCTATCGGCTTTGATAGCCGCCTTTTCAGAAAGAGATAGGAGAGCAGTACAGCCTGCATGCCTACAGCCAGGATGAAAAGGGCGGAGTAGGTGCGGACGGCCCGGTTCACCCTGTGAATTTCATTGTACGGCAGCAGTGCAAAGAGTTTCCACCCTTCGAACAGGACATGTTTTACCTGCATGTACCTGGAGTTATCGATTTTGACAAAGGTGAAGGGGGTAGTGATGCTGCTGCTCTGGAAATAGGATGACAGCTCCCGGCTCACTGTGGTCCTGATGCCGGATGAGATGAAGATGTCATTGTCCTGATCGTCCAGAAGGGCATACTGCATATCGGTGAAGTTTATTGCTGCCGGGAAGGAGAGCTCAAGGATCTCCTGCGGATTGATATTGAGAATAAGCGTTCCGATGTGATCCAGTGTTGCTGCCGCCACTCTTCGGAGAGAGTGCAGCAGAAAGATGCCATACGTACTGCTGTAATCCGTGACAATGGTGAACTTACCCAGATTCCTTTCTGCAATTTCCAGCAGATGGGCAGTCACATCTTCAGGGATATCCTGCTCACGAGGGATGAAGGTGCCGGCATACACATCAGAACCGTATATCCTGACATGATCTACACCGAACTCCTGTAATTGATCAAAGTATATGTTGATGATATTGCTCAGCCCGCTGTTTGCTTCCGATATAGATCGATAATCGGCAAGGTCCTTGGCATTGGAGAGCAGGTTCTGAACCTCCTTATCAACTACAATGATATGGGAGAACTGCTTGATGGATTCAAGATTCTGGTTCAGGTTTTCTGCATACGATGTAATGGTTGAAGAGATCTGGAGATGCAACTGACGGTTGTTCACTTCCATGATGACATAGTACATCACACTGACTAGCAGCAGGGTGATCAGGGTTGTCAGTATTGTAGCAGTAATCAGTTTCCGGCTTAATGTCTGAATCCTTGGAAACTGGATAACTTTTCTCATGGGTATTCCAATTACTCGCTCTCTTCATTCATATACTAGCATGAGCCCCCCTGTTTAGCAAAATGAAAGCTAAAATAGTGTAGATATTTAAACAAACTGATCGAATTCTTTTATTCACATATACCCGACAGGTGCTAGAATTATATATCGATAGGAAATCGAATCATTAAAGGAGTTGATTATGAGAAGAGTATTGTTTACCTGCATCATGCTTTTTGCAGTTGCCGGGTTCGTCTTTGCTGCGGGATCGCAGGAGAGTGCTTCGCAGGACCAGCCAGAAAAGATTGAGATATCATTCGGATGGTGGGGGGCTGAGAACCGGCATGCGTATACGCAGGATCTGGCCAATCAGTTCGCCGAAATGAATCCCGGGGTATCCTTTACCTTCCAGCCCAACAGCTGGGGCGGCTATTGGGAGAAGATCGCCACTCAGGCGGCTGCCGGGTCACTGCCGACCGTAATGCAGTTCTATTTCAGCTATATACCGACCTATGCCGTCAACAACCTGCTGCTGGATCTGAGTCCGTATATGGACGAGGGCATCCTGAATGCAGGCACAATGGATAAGAACCTCCTGGAAACAGGGTACTATATGGGTGAACTGGTAACCATTCCGCTCTCCATGAGTGCCCGTGCGGTAGTCTACAATCCGCAGGCCCTGGCCGAGGCAGATATGGATCCGCCGGACAATGACTGGACCTGGGATGATTTTGCTGCCATGAGTAAGCTCTATACCGAAAGGACCGGTAACTATGCAATCGATGGATATACCAATAACTGGATGATGCTCCAGCTCATGCTGCTGCAGCGGGGATATGATATGTTCAATGAAGAGGGAACAGCACTGGGAA
>CAZSBC010000178.1:5693-5969 GCA_964605195.1 uncultured Spirochaetales bacterium
AGTCCCCAGCCCCTGGTCGAGTTCTTCAGCTTCTGGGATGACATGGTAAAAAGCGGGGCTGTGTATACACCCGATATCAACGTATCCATGGTTCAGCTGCCCTCCGACCAGAGCAACATTGCTGTTGGGACCTCTGCCTTTGTATACAACTCCAACTCCTATCCCGGCTGGACCGGAAACCAGAATCTGAAACTTGCAGCAGTTCCCTCCAGGGAGCCTGGGGTAGATGTGAACTGGTCGGTTCCGGGTCTCTCCTTCTCGGTTTCATCCGATATC
>CAZSBC010000179.1:0-3970 GCA_964605195.1 uncultured Spirochaetales bacterium
GTCATTTCAGCTGCTCTTCCGCGAAATGGCAGGCGGAGAAGTGGTCATGTCCGTTGGTACGGTACTTCGTCAGCTTCGGCACCTCATGTCGGCAGATCTCCTGACACTGCCGGCAGCGCGGATGGAACGGGCAGCCGGCCGGCGGGTTCACCGGAGAGGGCACATCCCCCTCCAGGATGATCCGCTTCGATTTCCTGTCAAGATCCGCCACCGGGATCGCCGAGAGCAGCGCCTTCGTGTACGGATGCATCGTCTTCGCATACAGATCCTCTACATCCGCCAGCTCAACGATCTTCCCCAGGTACATCACCGCCACACGGTCACTGATGTACTCCACCACGCTCAAGTCATGCGTGATGAACAGGTATGTCAGGTTCCGCTCCTCCTTGATCCGCTTCAGCAGCTTCAGCACCTGCGCCTGGATCGACACATCCAGCGCACTGACCGCCTCGTCACACACTATCAGGTCCGGCTCAATCGACAGCGCCCGCGCTATCCCGATCCGCTGCCGCTGCCCCCCGGAAAATTCATGCGGGTAGTTGTCCATCTGCTCCCGCCGCATGTTTACCGCCTCCAGCAGATCCCCGATGATCTTACGCCGATCCTCCCGCTTCCTCACCCCATAGAGCTTCAGCGGATCCTGCAACGACTCAAACACCGTAAAGGCCGGGTTCAGCGATGAATGCGGATCCTGGAACACAATCTGCAGCTTCTTGCGCACCTCCATCATCTCCGCGTTGCTCAGGGTGTGTAAGTCCCGTTCTCCTTCTATGTCCGGATCATTGTACAGCGTCTGCCCTCCAGTCGCCTTCACCAGCTGCAGTATGCTCTTTCCCAGCGTCGTCTTCCCGCACCCGCTCTCGCCTACCAGCCCCAGCGTCTCCCCGCGATAGATCTCAAGATCTACCCCATCAACCGCCTTCACATAGGCTGCCGTCCGTTTGAACACCCCTTCCCGGACCGGAAAGTGTACCTGCAAACCCTTTAGCTTCAGGATCACCTCTCGCTTCTCGCTCATCTTCTCTCCCTCACCCCCACAATCGGGTTCCAGCAGCGTACGCTGTGGGTGGCACTCAGGCTCCTCTCCTCCGGCATCTTCTCACACGCCTCGCTCGCATAATCGCAGCGCGGCATGAACTGACATCCGACCGGCCGGTTGTACGGATCCGGGGTAGATCCCCGTATCGGCTCTATCTCCTGATTCCTCCCTCGTCCCAGAACCGGTATCGACTCCAGCAGCGCCTTCGTGTAGGGGTGCCGCGGCGTGCGCAGCACATCCTCCACACTCCCGCTCTCCACCACGTTCCCCATATACATCACCACCACATCGTCGGCCAGCTCCGTCACCACCCCCATGTCGTGCGTGATCAGCATGATCGCCGTCTCATGTTCCCGTTTCAGCTTCTCCATCAACTCGAATATCTGCGCCTGTATCGTCACATCCAGCGCCGTCGTCGGCTCATCTGCTATCAGCACCTTCGGGTTGCACGCCATCGCCATCGCGATCATCGCCCGCTGTCGCATCCCGCCGCTGAACTGGTGCGGAAACTCCCTCACCCGCTGCTTCGGCAGCGGTATGCCCATCTCCTGCAGCAGCGCTATGCTCTTCTCCCGTATCCCCTGCTTGTTCAGATCCGTATGGTAGATCAGGTTCTCCCCTATCTGGTAGCCTATCGTATACACCGGGTTCAACGCCGTCATCGGGTCCTGGAATATCATCGCTATATCGCTCCCTCGCATCGCTCGCATCTGCTGTCCGTTCCGCTTCAGCCGATCTATCCTGACTTCCCCCTCCTCCCCGTAATAGCTGATCTCTCCTCCCTCTATCCGCGAGAGCTTCGGCAGCAGCTGCATGATCGAACTCGCCGTTACGCTCTTCCCGCACCCGCTCTCTCCCACAACACAGAGCGTCTTCCCCTTCTTCACCTCAAAGGAGACCCCGTTCACGGCCTTGTTGCACCGGTTGTTCGTATAGAAGAAGGTCTTCAAGTTCTCCACCCGTATGATTACATCCTCTCTCATCTCTATCCCTCTCCTAGCCCTGCTGGGTCGGATCCGTCGAATCGCGCAGCCCGTCCCCGATGAAGTTGATCCCCAGCACAAACAGCGAGATCATCGCCGCTCCCGGCATCCACAACCACCAGTAATCCGTCAAATACCTCAGATCCTGCGCTATGTTCACTATATTGCCCCACGTCGCTATGTTCAGCGGTACCCCCAAACCCAGAAAACTCAACGCCGCTTCCTGCAGGATGAACATCGCCGTACTCAAGGTGATGTTTACCACAATCGGCCCTATCGCGTTCGGCAGAATGTGTTTGTAGCTGATCACCACCCGCTTCAGCCCAAACGCCTGCAGCGCCTGCACATACTCCTCCTCCCGCAAGCTCAGCATCCTCGCTCGCGTCATCCGGTATATCCCTCCCCACCCGGTGAAGGTGAAGATCAGGATCAGGTTCATCAGCCCCTGCCCGGCTATTGCCACCAGCATCAGCACCAGTATGATCTGTGGAAACGCCATCACTATCTCACTCAGCCGCAGAAACAGACTGTCCAGCAGCCCCCCACGATACCCCGTGTACGTGCCTATCCCCACTCCCAGTACCGCCGCTCCCAGCGCACTGCCCAGCCCAACAAGTATCGATACCCGCCCACCATAGATGATCCGCGCGAATATGTCCCGCCCCAGCTGGTCGGTCCCCAGTATATGCATCCGCGACGGCGCCTCAAGAATATGCCGCAGATCCAGTTTCAGCGGTTCATACCGACAGATCACCGGCGCACATATCGCTGCCAGTATCACTACCGTCACAAATACCATCCCCGCCAGTGCCAGCCGATTGTTTATCAGCTTGCGTACCATCCGACTCCCTCGCTCCACCGCTACATTCCCAGCCTCTTCCCGCGCCCGCAGCTTGTCAAACTTCCTGTCCAGTCCCGTTCTCTTCACTGACGCCTCTCTCATGCTCATACTCATTCCCCCACCGCCTAATCCAGTTTTACCCGCGGATCCAGCAACGCGGTCAATATGTCTATGATAAAACTCGCAAACAGTACCGCAAATACCGAGAAAAACGCAATCATCATCACCAGCGGATAGTTCTGGGCCCGTACCGCGTTCACAAACTCACTGCCTATCCCCGGCCACTGAAATACCTGCTCTATGATCACCGACCCTCCCAACAGCGTCGGCAGCCGAAACCCGATCAGCACAATCACCGGCGTCAGCGAAAACCGGAACCCGTGTACCAGATTCACCCGCCACTCCGGCAACCCCTTGCTCCTCGCTGTCTTGATGAAATCCCGGTTCATCGAGTCCAGCATGCTCGATCGCGAGTACCTCATCACTCCCGCCACCATCGTCGCAGAAAGAACCAGTGACGGCATGATCAGGTGCGGTAACCGGTCCCAGAACGTCTCATACCCCGGCAGCAGCCGCCCACCTACCGGCAGCCACCCCAGCTTCAGCGTGAATAGCAAAATCGCCACCAGCCCAAAGATAAACTGCGGTATCGATACCCCTAGCATCCCCGCCACCGTCAGCGCACTGTCCCCTATCGACCCTCGCTTCAGCGCGCTGATCATCCCCAGGATGCTCCCCAATACCGTCGAGAGTACCAGGGCTATCGCCGACAGCTCTAGCGTCGCAGGTAACCGGTCAAACACTATCGTCCTGATCGCTACCCCGCTTGAGAGACTGTACCCAAAATCCCCCTGCAGCACTCCCCCAAGCCACCTGAAATAGCGTATCACAAACGGATCATTCAACCCCAATGTTTCCCGCAACTCCTCCAGCTTCGCCATATCCTGCCCCTGCAGCATCTCCGGACTCACCATGTAGGAAACCGCATCTCCCGGCGTCAGCTCCATCCCCAGATACACCAGAAAACTCAATACCAGCAGCATCGGTATCAGTATCAGTATCCTCCGTATCATGTATGCTAACATCAACTCTCTCCTTGTACATGCT
>CAZSBC010000179.1:4070-5736 GCA_964605195.1 uncultured Spirochaetales bacterium
AGGAGTTTCCCCGAAGGGAAACTCCTAAGGTGAACATTGCCCAAAGGCGTAATGTTCATCACTTCTTCGGGAACTTGTTGAACCAGAGCATCCTTGTGTAGGGAATGTCTACCGGGGTTACCCGCATGTGATCCATGGCCTCAATCGACTTGATGTCAGCCGTGTTCTTGGAGAATGCGTAATCTAGGATCCCGGCTCCCGCATTCTTCACCATGTTCGGATCGCTGTCAAAGGTCGGGTAGCAGTGTATCTCATCTATCTTGGCTACCCCTTCAACATACTCTTCAAACGGAGTCATCACCAGGTAGTCGTTCATCTTCACTTCTGCTACCTTGTACGGCCCAGATCCTATCGGCCACTGCCAGAATTCATCCTGCTGGAACTTCATCGGATCTGCATCTCCCAGATACTTCTCCGGCATGATCGCAAACTGCGACAGCGTCAGCAGTACCAGCGGATCAAGGGTCGCAAAGTTCAACGTAATCACATTGCCCTCCACTACCACACCGCTGATCTCATCTGCATCTCCAGCCTTGAAGGCTTCAAACCCCTCAAGCGATCCAAAGGTTCCCATGAATACCGGGTGCGCTGCCGGGGTGATCGATGAGGCCATCTCTATGCTGAACTTCACATCCCCGGCTGTCAGGGGAGATCCGTCATGCCACGTCAGCCCCTCTTTCAATACCAGCTCAAGGCTCATCCCGTCTTCACTCAGCGTATAACTATCCACCATAACCCCTCTCGTCGGGGCAAGCGAGCCGTCACAGGTCAGCAGCCGGTCAAATACCACTTTGTTCGTCATGAATATCCCCGGGTTGAACCATGGCGTCTGGAAAAATTCTATCGGCCCACTGTTGGTTCTCAGTATCTGCTTCCCGTTCTCTTCCGGCATCGTCCAGTTGATGATCCCCCAGTCATAGTTGTACTGGGCATTCCCATACATCTCTCCGTTCCGGTTCACCTTCTCGCTCTCTACCACAAACAGCTTCTGGTAGTACAACGGATAGGTGTAGAGCATCTCTGAGTCATACCGCTCTATCGCAAAAAACGCTTCCCGCTGCTTCTCAACATCACTCGTCGCATTAATGGCATCTATCAGTTCGTTCAGCTTCGGATCCGACGGCGTATTGGCATTCACTCCAGGTCGGTACCCGTTGTAGTACTCCTGCAGCGCAAGCGCAGCTCTCGCCCCATAGCCCAGGTCCCATACAATGTTCGCAGGCCCGTCTACCGGGTCATCAGGCAGCGCGTTCAGCTGGTTCGCCACATCCCCTTCCAGCTTCCGGAAGGTGATCTTCACCCCAACGTCTGCCAGATAGGCCTGGATCGCCGTCATCAGGTCTATCGTCTGCTGATCCCCGTAGTAGAATACCAGGTCAAGCACCTGATCCTCGTCCCAGTTCGCCGCCTTCAGCAGCGCACGGGCCCGGTCCGGATCATAGCTGTATGGCTCCAGCCCAGGCGCCTTGAACGACCCGTTCGGTATCTGGCTGTCCGCTACTATCACCATCCCCTCAAACAGCGTCTCCGCTATCGTGTCCATATCTATCGCATACGCTATCGCTTTCCGTACCCGTACGTCAGACAATGGATTGCTGTTCGTGGGTCCCCCCTCTTCAACTACCATCTCTTCCGCCGGTGCTTCCTCTTCCACTCCGCCTGCAAA
>CAZSBC010000180.1:0-5726 GCA_964605195.1 uncultured Spirochaetales bacterium
AAGAGGCTATGCATTGATCCCACAAAGATGGTGAAGAGCAGCAGGCACTGCTGCTGCAGAGAGGAAGCCGTCCCCTGAGCGATGTATGATCGTGAGAAAAAATCCTGAAGGGCAGTATACAAATTTCACTTCAGGACATATCATCCAGATCCATGGTATAATTATTCTTGTCAAAGCGGCATCTATTGATTACTATTTAGATAAAGTATTGAAACTTTCATGCAGCTGATACCAGGAGGGTAAATAACTATGAAAACTATTCGTGATATTCTTTCAGAAAAAGGTGACAATGTCATCAGCATCTCACCGCAAGATACGTTACAGCAGGCTGTCGACAGAATGTCTGAATACAAGATCGGTGCCATACTGGTTCTCGGTGATAATCAGTCAATCGAGGGTATCCTTTCGGAGCGCGACATTGTCCGTACTATGCAGGGCAAGAGCGAAATGTCGTTGACAGAACCGGTTTCCGCCATCATGACCCGCAAAGTCATGTATATCAAGCCAGACATGAAACTTGATGAATGCCTTCAGCTCATGACAGAGAAGCGTTTCCGCCATCTGCCGGTTGTCGATACCGCCAATTCAACCCTCTTAGGAATTGTTTCGATCGGTGATGTGGTGAAACTGAAGCTGACAGAATGTGCAATGAAGATCGGTGAACTCGAATACTTCATTGCCAACAGCTACTGAGCAGGAGAGTGTTGAAGAGACCGGCAGCGTGATATGCGCTATTCTGACTCTTCGAATCTCAAATTCTTATACTTCCGGCTTGGTGGCAACTCGGCAGTTGCCGTAGCAGTGCTCACGTTTGCCTCGGAATGATTCGTCTGTAATATCGGTAGGCATGTGCTGCTGAGGAAATCTGGACTGCTTGCTGGACTGTCCACAGCCGGTTATTGCACAGTGCTGCAGGAACCGCGATTTACCAGCTGCTGCCGAATCTTGATTCCCATATTGAACTGCGAAGTATCACCATAGTTGATCAGCCGATTGAGCATGTCGGCAGCAACTATGCCCATCTGCTCAGTCTGTGATCTCATGGTTGTGATCTGCGGCACCTCAAACTGGGAGTAGTCAAAGGAGTCCCCGGCTGTGATAATCGAAATGTCATCTGGGATTGCATACCCTTTTCTGATCAACAGAGAGTATACTTTCTCAGCCAGGTAATCATGAATACAGTATAGAGCAGTTGGCCTGTCTTCCAGGCCGAGAAGCCTGTTCAGTCCCTGCTCAAGCTCGGTGGCATTGCTGTAGTTATTGAATCGCACGATAAAATCACCCTGCAGGGTCAGCCCTTCATCCTCTATGGCTTTACGTGCCCCGATGAACCGGTCATTGCCCATCACGGCTGTTGCCGGGTGCTCAGTACCCAGATATGCTATTCTCCTATGACCGTTGTCGATCAGGTACTTCACCGCATCATAGGCACCCTGAAAATCATCATTACAGACCGAAAGATATCTATCCTGATACTTGTTGTTCATGACAACCAGTATCGGTATCCCATTGTTGGAGAGTAACTGCAGCAAATCCTCATCTTCCAGGTGCAGCGTAACAAGCGCCTTTGCCGAGATGGCATACAATTGTGTCAGCAGCTCTTCCGCGCTTTTTTCCTCATGGATGGGCACAATGACCAGATTGATCCCATACCGGTTCAGGGCTTTCTCCAGTTTCTCGATGAACACCCGGATGAAAACCCAGAGATACGCCCAGTTCTGCTCTATACTGAAAAGCAGTCCCACGGTCTTCACGGAGTTGTCATGGTTTCTGGTATACCCCAGCTTTTCAGAGGCTTTCCTGACCAGCTCAATGGTCTTGGAAGAAACACGCCCTTTGTTTGCCAGAGCCTGCGATACGGTAGTGGGAGAGACCCCAACTTCATCTGCAATATCCTGTAAAGTTATCTTTTTTGCCATATGAGAATTATAGATATTCAAATAGTTGATGTCAACTATGCCAAAAATATCAGCATTATTTATAAAAAAATTTTATCAGCATGCCGCTATTTGCACATAACCAATCTGTATTACTCTGTCCCGCTCTCCTTTTCAGCCCCTTCTGAGAAAAACCCGGCATAGCCCAACAGGTTCCACTCCTCAACAATCTTCCATACCCCGTCCACCTTCCGGACAAGACATTCACACATATTCATGATATTGTCATAGTTCAGCTTCCTGTTTGTAGGGGGTCCCAGCAGACTCGGACCGGTGAAGGCTCCTTCTGGATAGGTGATCTGAATGAATCGGAATTCATCTTCACTGATCCGCTGTGCCCAAATTCCGATGAAGTGTATTGTAATATCAGGCATGGCCTGAATCCGCTCACTGGTATGAGCTACTACCGGCTCTATACCGACTATATCAACGCCGTTCTCCCCGTGAATGACTGTATCATCAGTGTAGTGATCATAGATCAGGCCAATCATCCGATGGTCCCAGATTAATTTTGTGTAGGCTACGAAAAAATCTTCCACTTCACTGGGTTCCCTGAAATCTGCTTTACGTACGACAGCCTCAAGTTCTGCTCTCTCCATCATTCTTGTTTCATGGTTCATAGTATCCTCTCCCTATCCGCTAATCCGGTTCCGCAGAACGACTTTTTTGCATGGTTTTTCATCAGACAAAAGCAGCGATCTTTTCCTAGAGCTCATTCTTCAGCAATCTGGTGATTGTCATCATGCTTCGTATGGAGTACTCCCTGACAATCCGCCACTGTCCTTCCACCGGCTGGATGAGGTAGACAGTCTGACCCATTGAATTCTGTTCATTCAGCTGGTTCCCTGTAGGCGGACCATAGATGCTCATGCCACTGTTTGTTCCCTCACAGTACGAGCGCTGATACACCATAAAACCTCCTTCCTTATGAACAGTTGCAAAAGTAGCCGTGATATGCACTCTCATATCGGGGAAAGCTGCAATCATAGCGAGAAACTCGTTCTGTATTTCCTCCTGACCCACGATACGATTACCTGTGGGCCCCTTCAGGATTGCATCATCGGCATAGTACTGATAGATCAGGCCCAGCATCTGGTGATTCCAGATGATCCTTGTGAGCGCATCCGCAAAGGAAACTGCCTGATCAGGTGTCTCCAGAGCAGCATTCCCCAGGACAGTTTCCAGTCTCTTTCGTTCAGCTACCATTTGCTTGCAGTAATCCATTGCTGTTCTCCTTACCCCATTCCCGGGTGAATTGGCTAGTAAAATAGTTTCTTGAAGAAATCATCAAATCCGAGGCACCACTCTTCGGTTATTGCCCAGGTCCCGTCAATCTTCTGCAGCAGGCACTCACATATAGACATGTTGTTGCCATAATTCATGCTCTGCCTACCTGGTCGACCATACTTGCAGGGTCCGGTGAATGTGGCCTCCAAATAGGTCACCTGCACAAACCTGAATTGATCCCCATCTATCTTCTCGGCAAATATTTCGATGAAATGCGTTGTCAGATCAGGAATGCTGAAGACCCGATCTGAAGTGTGCTGCAGTATTGCAGGAACACCCCCGGTAACATGACCGTTTTCACCGTGAATGACCGTACTGGCACGATAGAGATCATATATGGCACCAAACATCTTGTGGTCCCATATATATTTGGTAAGAGCTTCAAAATAGCGTTCCACATCTCCGGGCACCCTGAAATCAGGATTCTCAACTATGCCCTTCAATACAAGGAACTCATCACTCCTTACCACTCTCTCTCGTATAGCAGGATATTCCACCTGACACACTCCCGGCTGTAGGCTCAGCTGTACTTGCGAAGCCGTATGGCAGCTGACTCGGCATGGGCAACCATACCCTCGGTGTTCGACTGACGCACGACAATATCTGCCAGCAGCTTCATGGCATCCTCGGAAACCCATTGATGGGTAAGGATCTTGATGAACGTATTTACCGAAACACCTCCGGTATATCGGCCAGCACCGGCTGTAGGCAGGGCATGGTTTGTCCCGGAGACCTTGTCTGCAAAGACGACCGCTGCAGGCTCGCCTATGAAAGCCGATCCGTAGTTCGTCAGCCGAGGCATCAGCACATGCGGATATTTTGTATGTACTTCCAGATGCTCCGGAGCCCACTCATTGGAGAGATTCGCTGCAGCTTCCAGAGAATCCACCACGGCCACTTCACCCTGGTTTTCCCAGGAAACACGGGCAACATCGGCAGTAGCCAGCTTACCAAGCTGTTTTTCAACTTCACGAATAGTATCTTCACCAAGTGTGGAAGATGTAGTAATCAACATTCCACGGGCATTTGGATCGTGCTCAAGCTGCCCAAGCAGGTCAGCAGCTATCACATCGGGACTAGCCGTCTCATCAGCGATAATGAGAATCTCACTCGGCCCAGCCTGCAGATCAAGTCCGACTACTCCGTTTACCTGCCGTTTTGCTTCCGTTACCCATTTATTGCCAGGTCCTACAATCTTGTCGACCGGTTTGATGGTCTCAGTCCCGTAGGCCATGGCAGCTATCGCCTGGACACCCCCTATGCAATAGAGCTCATCGATACCGGACTCTTCAGCAGCAAAGAGTACTGCAGGGTGCACCTTGCCGTCCCTGCGCGGAGGGGTGCATCCGATCACCCTAGTGACACCGGCAACCCTGGCAGGGATGACAAGCATCTGCGCTGCAGAGAGGATTGGATAGCGCCCTCCCGGAATATAGGCTCCGACATCGGCAATCGGTACAATTCGATGCCCCAGATGAATGCCCGGAGTGATTTCGACATCAATCTCCCGAACCGCTTCAAGCTGGGCCTTCGCAAATGAACGGATCTGATGTATCCCAAACCGCATATCCTCCATAAGAGTCGGAGACAGCTCCCTCCGGGCTTGAGCAAACTCTTCCTCCCCTATTCTCAGATCCGTGCGTTCTATTCCGTCAAGTTGTTTTGTATATTCAACCACAGCTGAATCACCCTGAGCACGTACATGTTCAATCATCCGGGCAACAGTCTCCGTGACCTGGGTAAGATCCTCGGCCTTAGCTGCTTTGGCAGTTTTCAGATACTTCAGTTCCATCGTAATATTCTCTCCTGTATAGATAGTTTATCAATAGAGATCGGAACGCCGATCTTCCAGCATCGTATAGTACCCCTCCCGCATGCTCGGAATCAGGTCAGATGCGATTGCGCACTTCACCACAGCTTCAAGCTCTCCCTTCGCCGCCGAAGCCAGCAGGTCGCCATTGGGACCATAGACTGAAGACCCCCCGAAGTATTCGATTGAATCCACGCTGCCTGCATGGTTGCAGACAGCCATAAAGACTGTATTTTCCAGGGCCCGCATCCTGGCAAAGCAGCGATACAGATCAGCATGGGGAGCATCCCAGGCAGCCGGACAGAGCAGTAGGTCGGCCCCGCGTAATGTCAGCATTCTAGCCAATTCGGGAAATGCCATATCCCAGCAGATCATGAGCCCCAGCTTGCCAAGCTCGGTATCGGCAACGACAACTTCCGAACCGGCCGTATAAAGACGTTTTTCAACTTTAGTCAGATGAAGTTTACGGTAATTGGCTACTGCATTGCCGTCAGGTCCAATGAGCATCAGGGAGTTATGGACCTTCCCGGCACCTCCGTCTTCCGCATAGCTGTATCCAAGATAGATCTTATGCCGTGCGGCAACTCTGCTGAAAAACCTGAAAGAGTGCCCATCCTGCTCTTCGGTATACCTGGAGGCGGCAAGAGAGGGATTGTACCCGCTGGGTGCAAGTTCCGGCAGCAGTACGCAGG
>CAZSBC010000181.1:0-5674 GCA_964605195.1 uncultured Spirochaetales bacterium
AGGATGAGCTGATGGGACTGCATATTGTTCTGCTTGAACCGGAAATACCGCAGAATACGGGAAATATTGCCCGGACATGTGCTGCTCTGCGGGCTGAGCTGCATCTCATCGAGCCGCTTGGTTTTTCCCTAGCCGACCGATATCTGAAACGGGCCGGACTGGATTACTGGGATCAGGTCTTTCTTCATCTCCATCCTGACCTTGAAGATTTCTTGGCAAAGGCAGATTCACCATACATATACTACTTTACCACCAAGGCCAGGAATCGTCATACGGATATCAGGTATCCTGAAACCACCTATCTGATGTTCGGGAAAGAGTCGGCAGGCCTACCGGAAGAGCTGCTTGTTGCCCATCCGGATCAGTGCCTGCGAATTCCCATGCTTAACACCGTGCGGTCACTGAACCTCTCCAATGCTGCCGCCGTTGCCGCCTATGAGTACTGCCGGCAGTTTGACTATCCCGGGCTATCCTCAAAAGGGACCCTCCATAGGCACAGTTGGCCTGAGCCGGATTGATTTCGCCCTGTGCAGGGTTGCACAGGGCGTGCAAACAAACTACTATGTATACCTGTTGCAGATACATTACAGGACAGGAGTTTGCGATGAAAAACATTGGGATACTGGGCTGCGGAAACATAGGATCTGCCATAGCCCGTGGTATAGCTGCCACCCTCCCCGAACTGGCGCTGCACCTCTATGATAGTGACAGTGAGAAACTGCACAGCATTTGTGAGGAGCTTTCAGCTGCAGCTGCCTCTTCAATTGAGGCAGTCATCATGGAGTCCGATATAACCATCATTGCCATCAAGCCGCAGGTGTTTCCCATCCTGTACCGGTCAGTCTCCTCAATGAAGCATACTGATACTGCCTTTATCTCGATTGCTGCCGGGATATCACTGGAGTCACTTGTTATGGGTCTTGATTCAAACCAGGTTGTCCGTTTCATGCCCAATATAGCCGCTTCGGTCGGCAAAGCCGTGACGGCACTCTGCCATACGGCTGAATGCAGTCCGGATATTGTCAAGGCAGCATATACCCTGGCAGGGACCATAGGAACCGCCTTCCCCCTGGTAGAAGAGCATTTCCCAGCTTTTGTTGGCATCTCCGGTTCGGCAATTGCATTCTTCTACCACTTTCTTCATGCAGTTGCTCTGGGAGGAACACGCGAAGGCATACCCTATGCACAATCGCTTGATATTGCGGCTGCGACCTTTGCCGGGGCGATTGAGCTGATGCATGCAGGGAAGGTTGATCCCTCCACCCTCATCCATGCCGTCTGTTCACCGGCCGGGACTACGATCGAGGGTATCTACCAGCTTGAAAAGGGTAGTCTCCAGGGAACTGTCATGGAGGCCGTCCATGCAGCAGCCATGAAAGCCCGCAATATACAGTAACTAGACGACAACAGGGAAATATATGATTGATTTAAAAGAGCTTAAACAACGAGAGTCAGAAATTCAGCAGAACATAATCAACCGCCATATGCAGTTGGATGTTGCTTCCGTCATAGCCCTCCAGGAATCTCGGGCAGCGCTCATTGCCGAAACCGACACGCTAAGGAAGCAACGTAATGAAATTGCCAGGAGAATGAAGGGAAAACTTCCTGATGGGGAGCGCAGCCTGCTTATTGAAGAGGGCCGACAGCTCAAGGAATCCATCGCTGCCAGGGAATCCAGGCTCCAGGAGATCGAGCAGACCTTCAGGGCTGAAGCGGCACGTATACCCAACTATGCCCATCCTGATGCTCCGGTGGGCAAGGAAGAGAAGGACAATCTGGAAATTAGACGTTACGGAGCTGTTCCTGACTTCGGATACCCTCCCAGGGACCATCTACAGCTGGGGGCCTCCCTGGATCTCTTCGATTTTGACACAGCCGCCAAGGTATCCGGGAGCAAATTTTACTACCTGCGTAACCGGGCCGTTCTCCTTGACCTTGCCCTGCAGCGCTATGTGCTTGACATCCTCCAGGAACATGGGTTCACTCTGACCATCACCCCCGACATTGCCAAGGAGAGCATCGTCGAGGGAATCGGATTCAATCCGCGCGGTGCTGAGAGCAACATATACACCATCCAGGATACCGGGACATGTCTGGTGGGAACTGCCGAGATAACTCTCGGCGGCTACTATGCCGATGAAATTCTCTCTGCTGACCAGCTTCCCATCAAACTCGCCGGACTCTCCCACTGCTTCCGCCGGGAAGCCGGCGCTGCCGGTCAGTATTCCCGTGGGCTCTACCGCGTTCACCAGTTCACCAAGGTCGAGATGTTTGTATTCTCCCATCCCGAAGCGTCTGAAGCGATCCATGACAGCCTGCTTGCCATCGAGGAGCAGATTTTCCGGGGACTGGAAATCCCCTATCGTATCGTTGACACCTGCACCGGAGATCTCGGAGCCCCGGCTTACCGAAAATTCGACATAGAGGCATGGATGCCGGGACGGGGAGAATCAGGGGAGTGGGGAGAGGTAACCAGCACCTCCAACTGCACAGATTACCAGGCCCGCAGGCTGAATATCAGGTTCAGGGGTTCCGGGGAATCAGGCGAACAGCGCGGCAGGAAGAGCCCACTTGAGTTTGTCCACATGCTTAACGGTACTGCAATAGCCATATCCCGGGCTTTGATCGCCTTGCTGGAGAATCATCAGAACAGTGACGGCTCGGTATCGATCCCGAGTATGCTGCAGCCGTACACTGGTTTTGACAGGATAGAGAAACCCGTATGATCCCCTCACTGCCCGTAGAGAACAATAAGAGTTCCGCCCTGCTGACCGATTTCTATGAACTGACCATGTCACAGGGTTTCTTTACCACCGGGAAAAATCCCTCGGTTGTATTCGATATGTTCTATCGTACCCAGCCGTTCAATGGCGGGTATGCCATATTCTGCGGTCTGAAGGATATTATCGAGATCATCGCCTCATTTCATTTTTCTGGTGAGGATATAGCATATCTGAGACGGCAGCAGCTGTTCAGTGATGATTTTCTTGCCTTTCTCGCTGATTTCTCATTTTCAGGCGATATCTATGCCATGGATGAGGGTTCGGTCATCTTTCCGGGAGAACCTCTGATACGGGTACACAGTTCACTGATTGAGGCGCAATTGGTCGAGAGTATCCTTCTCAACACCATAAACTTCCAGACACTCATAGCAACAAAAATGTCCCATGTCTACCATGCTTCCCAGTACGGTAAGGTGATGGAGTTTGGACTTCGAAGGGCCCAGGGAATAGATGGCGCCATATCAGCCTCACGGGCTGCATTTATCGGAGGTGCATATGCAACCTCAAACACCCTGGCAGGCAGCAGGTATGGAATTCCAGTCAGCGGTACAATGGCGCACTCATGGGTCATGGCATTCAGCGATGAACTAGAAGCCTTCAGGGCCTATGCGACAATATTCCCGGACAACTGCGTGTTTCTCATTGACACCTATGACACCCTGAATTCCGGTATAGGGAACGCTATCACTGTCGGACTTGAACTGCAGCAAAAGGGAAAGAATTTCGGGGTCCGTATCGACAGCGGGGATCTCAGCTATCTCAGTCGGCGTGTACGGGACAGACTGGACGCCGCAGGATTGTCAGATGCCTTCATTGTAGCTTCTAATGACTTGAATGAAGATATCATTTATCAGCTGATATCTGACGGAGCCCCAATTGATATCTGGGGAGTCGGTACACACCTCGTTACCGGTGGTTCCCAGGCTGCCATGAACGGAGTCTACAAACTCTGTGCTCTGAAAGAACCGGATGGAACCTACATACCTACCATGAAGGTATCGAATACGCTCACCAAGACAACCGATCCGGGCATCAAGCAGGTGTACCGTTTCTATGATGAGCAGGGACTGGCACTCGCTGACCTTATCACGCTCGATTCAGAAGCGATACCAGCAGGCTGCGACTACAGATTCCTGCATCCGTTCAATGCAACCGACCATTTCACGCTGCATGCAGGTGATTATGCTACAATCCGCCCGATGCTGAGCAAACGCATGAGCAACGGCCGACTGACAGCCGAACTGCCGGACCTAGCAAGTCTGCAGAAATACGTGCAGAGAGAACTTATGACGCTCGACAAGAGCTTCAAGCGTCTGATAAACCCCCATGTCTATAAAGTATCGCACTCACAACAGCTGAAACAGACAAAGATGAAGCTGATCGAACAGTTCAGAAAAGAGTGACCCTCATTCGGCACCCAGTATCTCGGCATAATAGCTGATTCCACGCACAACTCCACCGGCAACTCGCTGCTGATGGGCTGGATCAATAAGCATCTTTAGCTCATCTGTGTTGCTCATGAAACCGGTTTCCACCAGAACAGCAGGCATATAGGTGTGTTCGAGGACATAGAATGCCGCATGCTTGATACCGCGGTTGCGGGTAATGCCGGCCAGGGTAAGCGCCAATTCAAGCTCGATTGCATGGGAGAGCAGCCGCTCAGCCCTGTCTAGGGCACGATTCATTGCCGCATTTGATGATTCCACTGCGGCAGCCAGCAGCACTTCCGGGATTTCGGTACTGAGAAAATTGTAATTTGCCGTTTCGGGCAAAACCCATATCTCAGTTCCTTGGGCTTCGCTAACAGCAGCGGAATTAGCGTGCACCGAGATAAAGAGTTTACCCCGTCCGTCATCAACAAGGGCTTTGTTTGCAATTTCAGCCCTCTTCCAGAGCGATACATTACTGTCACTCTCCCGTGTCAAGACAATAGACACTTCGGGCAGGTCACGTCTCAGAGCTGCCGCAATCTCCATGGCAATTGAGAGATTGATATCTTTTTCATATACCGTGCGAAGCTCCGCATCTTTCTCATCACCAGGCAGCGTTGCAACAGCTCCCGGATCATCACCGCCATGTCCGGGATCAATGATCACCAGTCCCAGGGGAGCCGAAAACAGCTCTTCCGGTGAATCTGCTGCAATTTGAAGCGTAAGAAACATTCCAATTAGGATAAGTACAGAGAATCTTCTCACTCTAACCTCCCCTGTGGCGGTTTCCATTCGGAAATCAGGGTATAGAGATCCCTGCGGGCCCGGCTGTGCAGTTCAGTAATACGGCGCTGATCTGTCAAGGCAGCAAGCCGGAACTTCTTCGTCAGCTTCCTGGTGAAATGGAGCTGTCCCGATTCTACATTGAAACTACCGTTTCGCTGCATGAATAGCATTGCATCGCGATTTTCGGAGGTATCAACAGGTAGGCTCTCCTCAGCATACCGGCAGACAAACCCGTTGCAGCTGAGAATCCGTTCATCCCGCATCCAGACCCTGACACCATAATCTAGTAACGCCCAGTAGGATGAAACGAACGCCGGCATAACACCCCCGACCTTGAGAAAAGAGGAGCGGTTATAGATCCCGGTGAAATCGTGAGGATAGAGCGTAGCCTCACCATCCTCATTGGGGAAGAAGGAGAGCGTACCGATCCGGTAGTGCTCCATTACAGGGGCAGTAAGGGTGGGAATCAGTACGTCATCTGGATGGTAGATCACTGGTGTGGCGCAAACTGCATGGTGCGCCCGTATCCAGCGCAGTATTCGGGGATCAGGTTGGGTGACCAGCTCCATATCACCCCAGAAAAGGAGAAAATAGGTTGCATGGAGTTCAGTTACCGCAATCTGAATCCGATGTGAGGTAGGCATGCTGTCGTCAACCACAATGAATGTTATCCAG
>CAZSBC010000182.1:0-5633 GCA_964605195.1 uncultured Spirochaetales bacterium
GGGTAAACCCGTCGCGAAGCTCAGTGTGGAGTTTCTCATCGGAAGTCTCGAACCTTATCAGGTAGCGGTCGGCTCCCGCCTTCCTGAATGCTCTGTACGTTTCATAGTCAAGCATGCCGCAACTGAGGGTAAGGGCCGCTTGACCGTCTGTCTCCCGTTTTATGCGGGAAATAATCTCACACATGCGGTCTGTAGAAAACCAGGGGTCCTCTCCCCCCTGCAGCACGAAGGTTCGCAGACCCCGTGCAAATCCGATCTGTACCGCCTCGATAATTTCCTTGATTCCGAGGCGGTATCGATGCACCTCCCCGTTATCCCGTCGAATCCCGCAGTAGAGACAGTTACTTGTGCAGTAGTTGCTGTATTCGATCAGTCCCCTGAGATATACATCCCGGCCGAAGACGCTGTCAGTGATCTTCCGTGCCTGTGCTTTCAGTTCTCTGGAATTGCCTTCCCGAAAGAGATCAATCGCTTTCTCTGCCTCATACATAGAGATCTCTCGCCCCAGAGGAGACTTCCTCCACATTGTGCCTGATCATGCTCGAAATTAGCTCACTCTCCTTTCCGGCAATCTCGTCTATCAAGGCATACCCTTTCTGTTTCAGCTCAGCAGGGGCGTAATCCTCCAGATATTCGGCAAAACTCGCGATTCCGTTGGGTAGGCAGAATTTCTTTATGAGCCCCGGTTTTGCCAGGTCCATGAAGTCGTTTCCCGTTCTTCCCATCCGGTAGCAACCAGTACAGAAGGAGGGGACAAGGCTGTTTGCTGTGAGATCGGTTATCACCTCTGAGAGACTCCGGTGATCGCCCAGGGAGAACTGGCTGTGAGAACCTTTCTCCTCCCCATAGCCTCCCGGATTTGTCCGTGACCCAGCCGAGACCTGGCTCACTCCGTAAGTGAACAGCTCGCTCCGCAGTTCAGCGTTCTCCCGCGTGGAAAGGATGATTCCGGTATAGGGAAGAGTAAGCCGGATAACTGCAATGATATTCTTGAACTGTTCATCATCTACCGGACAGGGAATATTCTTCGTAAGGGGAGCTCCCTCTGCCGGCTCAAGCCTGGGGATGCTGACCGTATGGGGACCGCACCCGTAGGTCCGTTCAAGATACTCCCCATGCATCAGGACTGAGAGCACCTCCCGTTTGTAGGGGGCGAGGCCGAACAATACGCCGACTCCGACATCATTGATCCCCGCCTCCATTGCCCGGTCCATAACCTCAAGCCGGTACTGATAATCGGCTTTCGGTCCCCGTGGATGATACGTCCTATAGAGTTCCGGATCATAGGTCTCTTGGAAGCAGGTATAGGTCCCGATATTCCCCCCTTTGAGTCTTATGAAATCTTCGGTGGAGAGTGGGGCGATTTCCACATTGATCCTGCGGACTGTGGACCCCTTATCATCTCTTACCCCGTAAATGGACTCAATGGCCTGCAGTGTGTACTCGATATCATATTCTCGGGCTTCCCCGGTAAGCAGCAGCACCCGCTTGTGTCCCTGACGAAGCAGCTCGAGGGTCTCCCTCTTGATCTGTCCCATTGAAAGGGTCGTTCGGGGTAGATCTTTGTTGCTGCTCCGGAACCCACAGTAGAGACAGTCATTGCAGCACTTGTTCCCTGCATAGACGGGAGCAAACAAGACCATCCGGGATCCGTAGATACGTTCCTTCACATAGGCTGCCGCCTCAAGCAGCTCCTGTACCGCCCCGTCTCCCGTGCAGGCAAGCAGTTCTGCGGCCTCTGAGATCTTGAGCCCTTTCAGCTCGCGGGATTTCTCGAGAATTTCTTTACGGCGGCCTGCGTCCGGTTCCGTGACTGAAGAGAGGCTGTCGAGCAGCCCATAGTCAATGATCTGTTTCTTCTTCACTGGTAATCTCCCGATAGTTGGTAAGTACGGATTTCACCTGGATTCCCTCAAGGCGACCGAGTTTTCCAGCGAGCGCACCGATTGCATCGTTTGTGCCCTCTACTATCAGGGAGATGATATGAATGCCTTTATCTCTGAAGGGCAGACCCTGCCTCGCAAGGATGATATCGCTGTAGTCAGAAAGCAGCAGGTTCATTGTGCGAGTGGAATCTTTAGAAGTAAGCAGTATGGTAATGACTCCCAATCTCTTTTCCATCAGAAACACCTCCGGATCAGCTGGTAACGGGTCACCTCGAGGAGCCGGGGCCCGCTCTCAGTATGAGACCATAGTAAATCCAGTATTTAGATATGTCAATATCGATAAGTGTATATATATAAAAATATATTTAATAAATTACCTGGAGATAAGCAGGCACAATATCACTCCTGCCGTTGAAGTGCCCCCTCTGCGACAGCTGCCTCCCCGGCAACGAGGAAGAGAAACAGCGCATCCCGGTCCCTGGACTGTAACAGAGCCTTCAGCCTTTTACCACCCTCCTTCGCAATCGCTTTCACCTCTTCCCTAATCCCGATTCCGGGATCTGTCAGGCTTGTCTCCCGCACCAGGGGCCTGTCCCGGCATCCAGAGATAGGAAGGAAACAAGTTCACTCCTCCTTTGTTGTGTTTCAAATTTAGGTGGAATATAATGAACATACCGGCTGCTGTTCATCGGTATCTCCTCCCCGCAGAAGCTGCTGTCTTTCACCTCGGCCGCATATCTGGGAGTGAGTGCCATGAAAGAGAAACATACCAGTCAGAAAACGTATCCAGTGCTCCTGCTTATTCCGGTTCTCCTGCTCATTGTGTCGGGCTGTCCTGTAGACGATCCCTCTGCGGAGGGGGGGACGGTAACCATTCGAGTTACCGGCTTGTCGGAATTTATCGGGCGAGATTTCACCTGTCTGCTCAGTCCAGTGGAATCCGACGGCTCAAGCTTCACCGACCCATTCGGGTACAGGATTACAGAGAACATAGATTCCGGTCTGCTTGAATTCATTCTCTATGACCCCTACTCAAGGGATTTCTCCCCCCTGGAGTTTGCCGGCGGAGAGCACTATGCTGTCGGGGGCTATGTAGATGCGGAGGATGAAGAAGAGGGAGCACCGGTGGCACCGGGAACCGATTACATCACTTTGGCGAGGGATTTTACGGTTGACGGCAACATGACCATTGAGTTCGCTTATCCGGGAGGATTCATCGTCGCGGGTCCCGGTGATTCCCTGAACGATTCCATGACGCCCCCCTCTGCGCTTACTGCTGACCCGCTTTCGGGAACCGTTGTTGGGCTATCCTGGATTGACAACTCTTCGAGTGAGACCGGCTTCTGCATTGAGTACAGAAAGGAGGGAGTTGCCGAGTACCCGGCAGAGAACCGGCAGTATACCATGGAAGAGCAGACAACTACCGAGATCCACGGGCTCTCTCCGGGCACTCCCTATACCTTCAGGATCTATGCCTACGGGTATCCGGGGAACTCTGAATATTCACAGCCGGCAAACGGGAGCACTACTGCCGGCAGCAGCCAGAGTGTGCTCGTTGACTGGTTCTATCTGGGAACGGAGGTGGCCGGAGCTGATATTGACGGTAACGGCACGATTGATCTGGTGGGGACGGCCTTTGACGGCGAACACCTTTCGGGATACCGGGACGATGTCGTATGGTTCAGGAACGATGGCACCGGCACCTTCCCTGAGCACACGATACGGGATGACTTCACCGGTGCCTGGTGCCTGTCGGTGCTCGATATAGATGGGGACGGAGATCAGGATGTGGCTGCCGCTGCCTATTATGAGGATTCCATCGGCTGGTTTGAGAATGACGGGACCGGCGAATTCAGCGAACATACCATAAGCACTGCATTTATCGAGCCCAGCTCTCTGGAGCCGGTCGACCTGGATGGTGACGGGGACATGGACTTTGTGGCAGGAGGGGAAGATTCCGTAAGCTGGTTCGAGAACAGTAGCGGAATCTTTACCGAAATATCACTCGGGGCCCTCTTTTCCGGACGATGGATTGCAGCCGCAGACGATCTGGACAACGATGATGACTGCGACATCGTCACAGCAGGAAGCAGCTCCCTGCTGTGGTTCGAGAATGACGGATCACAGAATTTCACGGCCCATGAGTTCACTGGCGATGCAGATGGGGGAAAGGCCCTTGCAGCCGGAGATGTGGACGGTGATGGTGATACCGACATCGTCAGTTCCGGGAACCGGTACATAACGCTCTATGAGAACTCGGGGACCGGCTCCTTCACCGCAGCCGTACTGTATGACTCTGCTGCCTACTCCTCAAATTATCATTCCGTGGAACTTGCCGACCTCGATAACGACGGGGATCTCGATATCTCCGGCCCCTTCGTCACGAACGACTCGGCTATCATGCTCTGGCTTGAGAATGACGGAACAGGCAGCTTCACCTACAGGGAGATAGCAACTGACTTCTATTACGGGAGGCACTCCCATGCCGTCGACTTTGACGGGGATGGGGACATGGATCTTCTCGGTGCGGATCAGGCCCGTATCAAGTACTGGGAGATGGGGTACTGACTAAAAGGTGAGCGGTTGGAATGTGGCTGCAGGGGGAGGACCAGGCACCCGGGACAAGCCCCCGACTGCAGGAATGTTCCCTACCGAAGGCACGCTTGGAACCTAAGGCATTTTGTGCCCCTCTCCACCGCTATAGGATCCGAAACGGTTTGCATGAGGCGTACATCCCAGACTGGGCGATTGGTAGCTGCACTGTTCCCTGCATCCGGTGCCTGTCACTGGTATGGTCAAGAGCCTGATAACAGTAGATTAGAATAGCCGGTCTACACTGGTCTCCAGTCCAGGAAACATATACGAAGAAGCATGAGATCCGGATGAAAATTCCTGCTCACTCAGCAGATCGAAATCCCTGAATGCGAATACCGTAATCTTTTTCCCTGAGGGATCGACAATCCAGTACTCACCGATACCGCTTTCAAGGTAGAGTGACAGTTTTCTGATGCGGTCTCTGCCGGAGGTTGAAGGGGAAAGAACTTCCACAACCAGCGTCGGGGTGCCGCGATACCGATCTTTTTCGTCAATATAGTCCTGATAATCGCAGAGGACGACAATATCCGGTTGGACAATATTGATGTCATCGGCATCAACATCCCGTTTCAACCGAATCGGCTGCCTGATCAGCTCAATATCCAGGGGGGCCGCAAATGCATCACAGTGCTCATGTGTGTTGAAATAGGCCCTGAACACATCATTGATCGCCATGACAATTTTCTGGTGTGTAAAGCTGGGAGATGCCTGCAAATAGACGATTCCATCTATGCGTTCATACCGATGTTCACTCGCCTCGCTCAATTCCTGAAACTGCTGATAGGTTATATATGCTGACGGTCGCCCCGCCGGACCTGCGGATTCTTTTTCCGGATTTGTTCCATAGATATGCGAAGGTTCCCCCACATCTCCATCTTCCCAGTTGCCGGGATACTGCTGCAGAACTGCCCGTTTCTTCCCGTTTTTCGTGATGACTATGGTGTCCACTCTGCACAGCTTGAGGTATTTACCAAAGTTGTTCTGGATCTCGGTTGCCGATACAAACATATCCCAACTCCCCTGCATCAATTCCTGCCGTTACCGTTTTCACTACCATACCATATTATTAGCTATATATAAATATTTATAACGTTAATATTAGGTAAAGTTTGTGTTTTACCTATTTTTTTATGTAGGGAACTGATAATCTCC
>CAZSBC010000183.1:0-5592 GCA_964605195.1 uncultured Spirochaetales bacterium
TTCAGCCCGAAATAAATACTAAATTTTTAGCAATTTTATGTGAGGAATGTGGGTTGTATCAATAGCATTCATGAAACACAACCTTTTCGTACTGTTTTGATACAATCGAAAGAAGTTGGTTTACCGTGATCGGGAGACTGGTTTTTCTGTTTGGGGTGGATCCTGATACTACCAGGCTCCACCGCCACCGCCCCCGAAACCGCCTCCGCTGAAGCCGCCGCCCCCACCAAAGTGACCGCCACTGGAAGATGATGATTTCGGGGGTGCGACATGTGACACCAGGGCACTGTCACACGAGCGAATAACAGATGAGACCATCATCGAGCCAACAAGAGCCCTGTTTCCCGAATACCAATTGGGAGGGTCGATTGAGAAGGATGAGAACTTCCTGGCCCACTTCCGCTCCAAGCCAAGGACGATGGTAAAAGAGAGTATCCGGTAATAGAACTCGGGATCACTGTCAATCATCGTTTTCAGCTCATCAATCTCCACGGTCTCGATGAAATCCTTGAGCCCCAGCACTTCTTCCAGCCGTTTCTGGCCATACTCGCTTCTCTGTCGTGTGATAATCGAAACAAAGGAGAGGATTGCTATCGAGATAATTCCCACCGGAATTATGAAAAGTGACGAAGCAAAGTCAGATCCGTTGATGAATGAGAACAGATACCCTGCCGCGATGGTTAAGATGAACAGCAGGAGGAGTGGAAGCATCATGAGAATTTTCCCTGCCTTTCTCTTCTTATACCATACCGCATCAAGACGATAGAGGATAACAGTGCTCAGAAGCAGGTAGCCAGCAAAGAACACAACAATGATGAAGGTAAAGATATCGGGCAAGTTGATGGTGACGGTGAGTGCGATAATAATGATGTCCAGAACGGCAAGAAGGAGGATATAGATGCTCCTCCGGGTAGATTCCTTATTCACCAGGGCGCGCTCTTTCGAGTAATGGCCTGTAACAAGGCTTTTCACCTCCTGAAAAACCTTGTAGAAGGTGTTCTTCAGATCTTTTTCGGTGACTACTCCATTATTCCCAAGGGCGAAGAAGGAGGAGAACATCTTCTGCTCATGCGGGCTCGGATCCTTGAGGTCTCCTCCTTTCACGAAGGTGAACTTTTTTTTCTCTTCAATGATGGTGAGGTTTCCCCTGTCTGCCCAGTAGAAGATCATGCTGGTCAAGTCATGTGCATCGATACTCCGATCAATCAGGTAGCCGACGTCCAGGGGACTCATAGTATCAGGAGGAGTATACCGGGGGACAATGACCGGGGGAGTATCTTTCCCGTAGCGGGACCACCAGCGAAAAGCGAGGAGAAGCGATCCGGCAATCGCGATAATGAGCAGCGGCAGAATAGTATGGGTGTAGTTCGGTCTCTCAGCAAAATAGCCATCCTGCATGGAGACAAGGACCGTAACGCCCTCTCCCGGTATGAGATCATCAGCTTTGCCCGTGAGCACTGTTCCATTCTGTGAAAGAGACCATGTTACCCCCTGGGTGGAAACAGATCCGTACATACCCCGATACACTTCTATCTGGTTCCGGGAAACAGGTGCGGGAAATGTTATCGAAAAGGAGGAATAACTGATCGGCTGGTCCCACTCGGTTCCTACGACGTCAAAATAGAACTCATCACGGTCATCATACAGATCCTCTCCCAGGTCATAGCGGTAGCTGATCGTATAGTCGCGGCTTCCGGTCACGGTTTTACTGGCACTTCCCAGCCTGATCACCGTCTCGTACCTGCTGCTCTCAACCTTCATGTCATCGTTCGCCCGGATTTTTGAAATGCGCGCATAGACGTCCCGCCCGTCACCAAGGGAGAAACCGGTGGGGATCGTCCGGTAGAAACCGTGCATGGGAGTCAGAAAGGTGAGCGTCGCGTGCTCTCGTATCTCATATACTCCTGTAGCACTGACATTGATATCAGCAGCGAATGAATCGATCGTGTATTCGGCTGAAAGAAGAACTGGTGAGATAAGGAGGATGAGGAAAAGGGCAATTACCCCTTTGTTATGAGAAAGAGACTGAAACGCGCTCATGAGCTTCCTCTTCGACTGCAAGGTAGGGAAATTTGGTGAAGTGAGTCATGGAAGCAACGATACTGCTGGGAAAGGACTGCACGATTGTGTTGATATCACCAATGACGGCATTATAGTATTTGCGTGCGTGGAGGAGCTCACTCTCGATATCGTTCAACTGATTCTGCAGGGAGAGAAATCCCTCATTGGCTTTCAGATCAGGATAACTCTCACTGAGGGCGAAGAGTGATTTCAGCGTTGTGCTGAAAGCGTTCGCCTCATCGTTTCTTTCACTGAGAGTTGCAGCGCTCATGGCACGGTTGCGTGCCTCAATCACCTGGGTCAATGTCTCCTGCTCATGCGATGCATACCCCTTTACCGTCTCAACCAAGTTTGGAACGAGATCATAACGTTTCTTCAGGTGGGCATCAACAGCAGCAGCGGATTCCTCACTCTGATTCCTCAGCCTGACAAGTCTGTTGAATACGATTATCCCGTATATGACCAAAATACCGATAATAGCAGGAATGATTATATACCACATAGACTGCTCCTCAACTCTTCATTGAACCATGCAATGCCTCCATCATACTCCACCGGAAGTAAGCAGTCTACCAGCTGTTTCTGATTTTTTCTCTGTTCCGAGTCCTTGTGATGCAGGCAGCACAGCTTCCTGCAGATACCAGTAGTATTGATGTGCGGGAATGCCGTCATCCGTTTGTGCTGTTGCTATGCAAGTGAAATGTATGACGGATTTGAAAAAACAGGGAGCGGAACTGATCGGCCGTTAAGCAAACTGCTTTGCAACGTTCAGGGCAGGCAAGCAGTATCATGCATTACTCAGGAATCGCTCCAGGAACTGCCTTGTTCTCGGCTCTTTGGGATTTGAGATCACCTGGGACGGAGGCCCCTGTTCCAGAATACGCCCGGAATCCATAAATGCTACAGTATCGGCAATGTCCCGGGCAAAGGACATCTCATGGGTGACGATAAGCATGGTTGTATGCATGTCAGCCAGGCTTCTGATCACTTTCAGGACTTCTCCTGTCAATTCCGGATCAAGAGCACTGGTCGGTTCGTCAAAACAGAGAATATCTGGATTTAATGCTAATGCCCTGGCTATGGCGACCCGCTGCTGCTGACCTCCTGAAAGCTCATGGGGATAGCTCTCCAGCTTGTCCGACAGGCCTACCTGGGTCAGCAGGTGCTCTGCCTTCTCCTGAATTTCCTGTATCATCTGACTTCGGTTCGAACGGTACCCCTGTTTCTCCCTAGCCAGGAGTTCACATGCCAGGGAGACGTTTCTCAGGGCCGAGTACTGTGGGAAGAGATTGAATGACTGGAATACCAGGCCGAAATGGAGGCGCTTATGGCGTATGTCCCTATCCTTTTGAGTGCTGCTGTCGTCTGCATCAAACAGGCAGTTACCCTTGACGACAATCTGACCGTGATCCGGAGTCTCCAGGAAATTCAGACATCGCAGCAGGGTTGTCTTACCGCTGCCGGAGGAGCCGATTACGGCCATTACCGATCCCTTTTCCATGGCAAAGCTGATGTCATTGAAGACTTCAACCTTTCCAAACCGTTTGCTAAGATTCTTTACTTCCAGAATGGGGGGTCCCTTGCTTGCCATTTCGCTTACACCTTGAAATAGTCCAGTTTATCTTCGACTTTGCCAAAGGCCAGGGTCATGATACCGCAAAAGGCCAGGTAGAATATCCCTGTATAGAATAAAGGCCAGAGGAGAGCCCTGCTGGCAATGAATTCCTGCCCCATCCAGATGATTTCCTTTACCGCAATAATCCTTGCCAGGGATGTATCCTTGACCAGGGTGAGAATTTCATTCGACATAGGTGGAACGATACGCTTGATGACCTGGATAAGGACAACTTTGAAGAAAATCTGACTTCGGGTCATACCCAGGGTTTGGGCAGCTTCGTACTGCCCTTTGGGGATGGCTTCTATCCCCCCGCGGTAAATTTCCGAAAAATAGGCGGCATAATTGATGATAAAAGCGACAAGAACCGCTGTTATTCTGGAAAGGGGACTTACCCCTTCCCAGATCAAGGCGGGACCGTAAAAGACGATGATGACCTGGAGCATCAGGGGTGTTCCCCTGATGGCCCAGACAAACGTTCGGGACAACCAACGCAGTGGTTTGAAATGACTCATTGAGCCAAAAGCAATAGGCAGGCCCAATATAAGTGAGAAGACAAGGGTCAGAGCAAAAATTAATAACGTCTGACTGAAGCCTTCCAGCAGTTTTTGGGTAACAGTCCAAAACATCGCTTGTCCCTGGTATTGACTTACTGATTAAAGAGCAGCTGACTTGCTAAATCATATTTTTCAGCGATTTTCAGAAGCGTCCCATCCTGGGCCAGCTCCTCAATTGCTGCATTGACCAGGGGAACAATGGAGCTTCCAAGCCGGAAAGCGACAGCATACTCTTCAATGGCAAAATAGAGCTGCTCATCGGCAATGGCGAGGTCTGAATAATCACCCTTTTCCCCGGTCATTGCTGCTGCCAATGTGTAATCCAGGATAGCTGCATCAACAGTGCCGGCTTTTACCTCCAAAAGGGCATCAGTCTGCTTGGCAACAGAGATAACGGAAGCATCTTCAACCTGACGGGCGGCATCCTCTCCTGCAGAACCAACCTCGGTAGCGATATTTTTCCCTGTCAGGTCTTCTTTTGACACATAGTCTCCCAAGTTGGATTTCCTGACCACAGTTACTTGCATATTCCGGATGTACGGTGTGGAAAACAGGACTTTCTCCGCCCTTTCCGGAGTTACGGTCATGCCATTCCAGATGGCATCTATTTTACGGGAAGCCAATTCGATTTCCTTTGTATCCCAGTTGATCTCCATGAATCGCGGTGTGATTCCGATAATACTGCAGACAGCTTCTGTGAACTCAGTCTCAAAACCGACGAGCACTCCCTTGTCATCATAATAGTTCATGGGGGGAAAGATAGTCATGCCGACAATAAGCTCCCCCTTGTCCTGGATGTATGTCCAGTCATCGGAGACAGGTTCTGCCGTCCCGTTTGCAAAGGCGAAAGTGGTGAGAAGCACAAGAAAACTGATAAGTAACAAAGCTTTTTTCATTTGCGTGATTTCCTTTTTGAGTTGTTTTTGGACCGACTGAGTCAGAATGTCATTTTATGGGCAGGTACTCTATTTGTCAACTACTGCGCTTGGGTAGCAGTTCCTGCTCTCTTTACCGGAAGGAAAGATGACATCAGCAGGGATATCGCATCGTCAGGGATGGCATGCGGGGATGCAGTCTAGCAGGCGCGCTTTCCAAGCCATGGAGATCGGTGATTACTCTGCAGCAGGGGATCGCTCCCGTATGATGCAGAGGAGAAGCAGCAACGCTGCTGCAGTTGCAGCAAGGCTCACCGGGGAGAGTCCCCAGACTCCGTATCTCAGATACATTGCGGGTCCGGTCAGCCCTGCCAGGCTCGTACCGATGAAGGCCAGGGTCGTGCCCAGGCCCAGGATCTTGCCCCGGGTTGTGAAAGTCAACCAGTTTTTTCACAGGTAAGGTAATCAGTTTTTTTCAAACCTT
>CAZSBC010000184.1:0-3375 GCA_964605195.1 uncultured Spirochaetales bacterium
CTATGATTTTTTTACAGTTTTAGATATGTTCATGTATTTATAATATTTGTATACTAATATTTATATCTCTAATATTAGTACTGACAGCCATACGGTAAAAAAAGAGCCTGCCGGAAAACCGACAGACCCAAAACACATATACCAAATTATCAGGAGAATGACGTTCAAAGAATATGAATCAAACAACCTCTGCAGAGCAGGGTTCTGCAGCATGCACTACTTACTTTACTCGCAGCTGCTTTTCTGCACAACTGATAGCTAAAAAATACTATAGTTCCATAATTTGTGAAGTATAAATTATCTCTTTTTTCTACCTTTCCCCAAAAACCCCACAATCTGCTTTTTCAGCATAAAGCCAGGTGAAAACTACTTGGCAACGACAAACTTCTCCTTGAAAGAGATTACTCCCCTCACTGCTATGCCAAGGGCAAGAATGACCATCCCGGCTACAGCAGCATAAATAACTGCCGGAAGTATCTCGGTATCCGCAGCCCGCTTCATGTAAATCCCCAAGAGTGCCCAGAGGCCTACCAGAGCCAACCAGATATCGCGTTCCCGTATTAGCACTGCAAGATTGATCACCACAGCTGCACAAATCATGGAAACAGTCCAGAATACTTCTGATAACCCGAACCGATTCCATTCATACACAACCAGCACGGTGGTCAGGTTAGCTATCGTGGCAACGGTTATCCACCCGAGATAGATACTGACAGGAAGGCGGAGCGCAATGGAGTGACTCAACGCACTCCCTACCCGGTTAAGCCTGAGATAGAGCATTATCAGGGAAATGAGGATCAGGAGAATCAGCAGGAAAGAGAGCAGTTGACGCTCCCAGTGCCAGGCTACTATCCACAATGCATTCCCGGCACTTGAAAGGAAGAACCAAAGGCCCATCCGCTCTATCAGAAAAGCCCTGGGGGAGTGTCTGCAGGCAATAAATCCCTGATACACCACAAAAAGCACCAGGAGGAGATAGATGACGCCCCAGATGGCAAAGGTCATCCCGGCCGGCGCAAAGAGATCGGGAATGGCATCTGAAATCTCACCGGTATTTTTCCCGTTAAGCGGCAGCACGTTTGCCAGCGCATTCATCACCAATGCCCCAATAAGCCCGAAAGCGTTCAAGATAACCAAGCTCTTCTGTCTCTTACCTGTTTGCACATCATCCTCCCTGCACTCATCATACCATAAAGGCTGTCACTGCTACTAACATACACATACCGTTTCAATACGGCAAATGGAACAGATACTGACTTTGAATTCAGACATGCTGTACTCCGGTAAGATCTATATGAGAGAAACAGATGATCGATCACCGCACGCCGGCAGCAGCTCGTCCGGCTCCGTACAGGAGAGAATTACTGGAACAGCCGCTGAATACTTCAATATCTCGGGGGTGCTGCCGTTCCAGCGCCTTGTCATCAGCAATATCCTCGAGGGATATCAGATCAGCGATGATGAGAGAGAGGAACGCTGCTTCCATCGGCAGATTGTGCTGCTGCCCACTGGCATGGGAAAGTCTCTCTGCTTCATGCTCCCCGGCATACTCCTGGAGGGCATTACCCTCATCATCTTTCCGCTGCTCTCCCTTATGGCAGATCAAAAACGGCGGCTCATGGAGGCCGGGCTCCATGCCATGATACTCCGTGGTGGTGAAGCGCGGAGCGCTCAGGAAGACGAACTGCACCAAAAGGGGCTGCAGTTCATCCTGACCAATCCCGAGATGCTGCAGCAGCAGTGGGTCATGGATATCCTGAAAGCACTGCCCATAGCACATGCCGTCATTGATGAGGCGCATACGGTAAGCCAGTGGGGAGAGAGCTTCAGGCCAGCATACAGACAGGTCGGCACCCTGCTCAAAAAACTGCAGGTAAGGCAGATAACTGCCTTCACCGCAACCGCATCTCTCCCCATTCTGCGGAATGTACGGAAATGGGTATTCTGTGACAAACCGGCACATCTCATCAGTGCCAGCCCTGACCGTCCGAACATCAGCTACAGGGCAGTACCCACGATAAGCCCAGTTCACGATACCACACGACTACTCCACCCGATATCAGGCATCAGTAGACCGGTAATTGTATTCTGTGCCCGCAGGGCAACCACAGAGAACCTCTTTAGAATCATGCGCATCAGGCTCCGGGAGGAAGATATTCTCTACTACCACGCGGGATTGTCAAAGGAGGACCGCTACATGGTTGAAGGGCGGTTTCATGCATCGCAGGACGGTATCCTCTTTGCCACATCGGCCTACGGCATGGGCATAGATAAAAAAAATATCAGATCGGTACTCCATTTTGATCTCTCCAGCTCCGTGGAGGCCTACCTGCAGGAGACCGGCCGGGCCGGCAGGGATACACTGCTGGCAACCGCAATCGCCCTCATTCCCTTAAGCAGGGAGAATGGGAATCCCCTGCTCTCAATATTCAACCAGCATGCAACCTGCTGGCGGAAACTCCTGCTGCAGACCCTGGACAGCACCGTCGAAGACTGCCCGGGCTGCGATGTCTGCGACAGAACCATCCAGAAAGAGCCTGAAGGATTGAGGGAAATCATTACCCTGATCCGGAGGAACCACCTGAAGCTGACCCGCAACCAGGCTGCCCGAATACTCTACGGACGCTACTCCCATGCAGCAATCCGACAGATGCTGCATACCAGACGAGGCTTCGCCGCACTCTCCGCGTGGGAGCTGGATGACATCGAAGAGGCCATCAAGACATTGCTTTCCAGTTCTGTACTGCAAGCATCAAAGCTGCTGCTGTGGAAGGGCTTGCTGAAAAATACTGCACAATTACACCTTTAGCTAACGGTTGAAGGATACTGATATAAACATACACAGCATCGCAAGCGAAGTCGGATTCACCAGCAACAGCTATTTCTATACAGTTCTCCAGAAATTTGTTGGCCTGACCCCCAGCATGTACCGGGAACATACTCGCACAGACAAAACATAATAATTCATTTGATAGTGGAGTTAGAATCTTTCAGGTTCCATGATCCAGATCGTAATCTGAGCAAATCAGATTTATCCAAAAGCATTTCATTGCGTATCAGTTACTCTGAAGCTTCCATTTGCTGCCATGGTTATTCCGAACCAAGTTGAACATAATATCCTAAGCTGTACAGTTGAAACAGCTGAAGTTGAGGACCCAAAGAGATCGCAATCAGCGGGATAGAGTAAATGGATAAACCATCGTTTAACGGCAATATCACAATCTCTTAATGCAGCATGCCGAAACACAGCGAAAGCGATATAGCAGCCATGAATAATCACCTAACCGCTTAATCTGATGGTGTTGCCCGGCGTACTGCTTTTACTGCTGTGCAACACCCTGCCAATATTCGGATTTGAGATAGCCTACAAATAAT
>CAZSBC010000184.1:3385-5589 GCA_964605195.1 uncultured Spirochaetales bacterium
AATTTTTCTTTCCTCTACAGGTCTAATAAATAATCACATATACTGATTGTGCTGCAAGAATCTCAATCAAATAATCAACTCCTCACCCATCATAGCTGCAGCTTATCCAGCAACATGCAGGAAACCTGCAGGGATTTCAGCCCCTCTCTCCCTGTAACAAGTGGGTCGGTACCGTTTGCTGCAGCATTGAGCATGTCATCATGCTCACGGATAAACTGCTCGTCGCGGACATTGCCGAAACGGCGAACCCTATACCCCGGTTCCCTGCAGTTAAACATCTTCAGCACATCTTCCTGGAAATCATACACCAGTGTTCCTTGATCCCCGTAGATCTCCAGGCAGCGGCGCTGTGGATGCTGCACATAATCGAAGTGGATTGAGACGATTGCCCCGTTCTCATACTCGGCAATCGCCGCGGCAAGCGAGGGATTCGCCCTCAGCTCCTTCTCTGCAGTGGAATTGCCCATGCATTCGACTCTCCGGACGCTGCCGAAGACGGCAGCAAGAATATCGAGTTCGTGGACATAGTCGAGTACCAGGGAACCAAAGGAGTTACCGCGGTGCTTCGGGTCCTTTGCACAGAGCAGGGTGTTATAGGTTCCCACCATGGCCCTGCCCCCAACTAGGTTGCCGAGCCTGCCGGAAGCTGCCTCGTCTATCATGCATTGAACGGCTTCCCTATAGCGCTCGGAAAACCCCACGCCTAGCTTGAGACCGGCCTCATCAGCTGCCCTGACAATGGACTCACCCTCCTCCACCGATGTCGCCAGAGGCTTCTCACAGAGGACATGCGCTCCTAGGCCGAACGCCCACAGGCAGTTATCCCTGTGCAGGTCATTGGGAGTGGCTACAATGACCAGATCAGGTGACCAGGCTGCTGCACTGTCGAAATCACTGAAGAAACGTATGCCGTAGCCGAATGCCTGCACCTCATCAGCGACTTCCGGGTTCATATCCAGTCCTGCCGGCTCCACGGTGTGATTCCGTGAGAGGTTCTTCAGGTGACGCAAGCCTATCGAGCCACATCCAATGACAAGCACTCTTCTTTTCATCAAAATTATCCGCCTTAGCGTGATGCTACTTGAATCTTGTGAAACCGCCATCCACAACCAGGTTGTGGCCGGTAATATATGCTGCTGCATCGGAAGCAAGGAAGGTCACACAGCCCTTGAGGTCATACCCGTCCCGGCCCATGCGATTCAGCATGGTCCTGTCTGAGTATCCCTCAATGAACTCATCCGGCTGCCCGCGCTCGAAACCGCCAGGGGATACAGCGTTCACCCGAATGTTGTACTCCGCAAGGTAGGCGGCTGAGTCATAGGTAAATCCTATCATGCCTGCCTTTGCAGCGGCATACTGAACAGGCTGCGGCTTCATTCCCTCCGGGTACACTCGGCGGTCCCGTCCCACCATCCCGGCGATGGAGGCAATGTTAATGATGCAGCCCGTACGCTGCGGCATCATGCGCCGGGCATACTCCCGGGTCATCAGGAATGTCCCGGTCATATTGATATCGATGAAGGCGTTCCAGGCCTCAAGGGGTTCGGTATCAAGCTTCCCGGTTGCCAGCGGTGAGTGTCCGCCGGCGTTGTTGACCAGTACGTCAAGCACACCGAACTCTGCCATTATCATATCGAAAGCATTGATTACCGACTGCTCATCGGTGATATCGAGGGCAAGGCCCATGGCCCTTGTCCCATGGCTGCCCGCAAGCCCGGCAGCAGCTTCTTCCGCCTTTTTGGCATACCGGGAGCTAATGACCACTGAGGCCCCCAGCTCAGCAAACCCGGTTGCAATTTCATGGCCGAAATTCTGGCATCCACCGGTCACGAGCACCACAGAGCCATTGAATGCAAGTAAATCAGGTAAATATCCATTTTCCATGAAAAAATAGTAGTAAAAAGGGATGAACTAATCAATAACCGAATTCAGTAACCACGGACAAGATATGTGTAAATCCCAGCAGGAAATGCCAAGTGAAGATCATGCCGGCTGTGACCGCCGGAATTACCTTGCACCCCGTGAAGCCTGACAGGGGGTGAAAGAGGTGCTGCAGAGTATGGCTGCTGGTCATTGCGCTCTTGCTTACTGTTGGTGCAGTGCCAGCCGGCCAATTCAGCCCTTTAGCCGCTGCAGCAAATCGTAGTCGGCATCGGTAACGGTCTTGTAGCCGGGTACCGGGAAGGCCTGGAAACTCCGGCCCC
>CAZSBC010000185.1:0-1748 GCA_964605195.1 uncultured Spirochaetales bacterium
ATGGCACGGTTCCTTACCGGCAGCGAAGTTGTTGAGGTGTATGCTGCGGCCGTAGTGAGGATTGATGAAAAGATCGGAGAAGCGGGAGATTATGATACCGCAACCGCCATGCTGAAATTTGAGAATGGAGTCATAGCACTAATTGACATCAGCAGGGAGGCTGTATACGGGTATGACCAGAGGCTTGAGGTGTTTGGCTCGAAAGGAGCCCTAACCATCGACAATGATACGGCATCATCTGCGGTGATGCGCTCTGCCGACGGGGTGATATCGGAAAAGCCCAAATATTTCTTCCTTGAAAGATATATGGATGCCTTCACAGAGGAGAAGGTGCAGTTCTTCGATGCAATCAAGAATGATTCGGATACCCCGGTGAATGGCTATGACGGCCTCATATCAGTAGTTATCGCAGAAGCTGCGGACAGATCCGTGAAGGAAAACCGCCCTGTCAGGATTTCGGAGATCTTGGACTTGAATGATATCTGAAAAGCGGGATGAGTGATGGTTGTCAGGCTGTGTATTGAGAAGCATCCCTGCTTCTCTCTCCTTCTCACAGCATGATGATAGGATGAACGGGAGCTCCAGATTCCTCCCCTGACCCGGGAGGAATCTGCAAGCCCGGCTACCGGCACCCCCGTATCACTCCGCTGATCAGAGGGTAAGATCCCACTTCTGGCACTGTTCCTTCAGGAACCTGTTCAGCTCAGCCGCCCTTTCGGTATCATCGGGGTGGTGTTCTTTCCACATCTCTATGCTCTCTTCGGCAAAATCCCTGATACTGTCCTCCACATAGCTGTAGAAATCTGTCTGCGGATCCATTTCGTAGCGATACAGCCCCAGAATTATCCCTTTGAGAGCAGTCAGCTCCTCGTCAGCATATCCAAGGCGCCGGAACTTCTCCACTTCCTGCAGGTATGTTTCAAACTCCTCCCTGATGATGTCATAGGCTACGTCAACTTCATGCTCGTAGTGGCGGAATGTCCTGGAATGGTACTCGGCATAAAACCACTCGTTGGTTATGGCGGTGAAACCGGCATACAGCCTCTCTGCCAACTCCCCGGGATCGGTACGTTTCAGCACGTCCCGGGCTGCCCGTACTATCTTCCCGGCAACTGCAGGATCTCTCTTCGCCAGGCTATGCAGCACTTGGAGTGCCTGGGATCTGGTAAGTTCTGATAACATTGCAAGTGCATCCCTGTTGTCCGTTCCGGTGCTCTTTGCCATTGCGCTCTCCCCTGCCTTCCCCGCTATACCTCGAAGGCATCACTTGGTTCGACAAATGCATACTTTAGATACCAGCCGTCATACGGCTGCAGCTCATCACCCAGCTCCTCCATCGACAGTCTCCTCTCATCCACGACAACAGAGGTTTCCTCAGTGGTGTAGTCATGCTCAATCCGCATCCAGCCCGAATCCTTCAGCGAACCGCGTTGATCGAGGGATCGCGTATTCAGCCCCCGCCCGACTTTCATCTTCAGATCATTCAGGGCCTCTTCGGGATCGAAGGGACTTCCCAGCAGCTTGAACTCCAGGGTACCGTCCCTCGATAGGGCCGTCCACTGCGCCCCGACGGGATAGAAGAGCATGTAGCTGATGGAAAAATCGAGGCTTTTCCCATCCACCCGGTACATGCGTATGCTCTTTTTGTATCCATCGAAAAAGGGCACGCCGAAAACCGTCGACATCTCACGGTTGTAGCAATCCAGGCAGTAGTACTGGAGCTCTTCGCCCGAATACTGCAGATTGAT
>CAZSBC010000185.1:1758-5526 GCA_964605195.1 uncultured Spirochaetales bacterium
CCGAGCATACGGTACATGGCCTGCCAAGGCCACCGCGGACCGGATAGCTAGTCTGGGCCTGCAATATTCTGGCATCGTAATCTTGCATCACTTCTCTCCTTTTCGTATGATTTCATCAAGCCAATTGCCCTATATGCAATTAGCGTCACTGTATGCACAAAGCCGAAACCCTGACAATCATGCAGCCTCAGATAGTCAACTCATTCCCAGCCTTCCCCTTCGCTCTGCTATCAGCTTGCTGAACGCTGTCTCTGTTTCTGCATCAAGGTATGCATGGGGCAGCAGCTGGTGGAAACCGGCTGATCTGGTAACCATCTGATCTATCAATCTCTCAGTTACAAGGGCAGATAATCCGGCAGCAGTCCCGAACTCCATGAAGTCTGCCCTTTTCAGTCGTGCTCTTTTATCCTGCAGCGTCAGTGCCAGCTCCTCATGGTCCTCAGGTATCAGCAGCTTTGTAGGAAGCAGATCATATGCCGGGGATAAAATCCAGCCTGAGCTGTCCTTCAGCAGGGAGAAGTTTTTCAGGTGCATATCACCATTACCAGTTACAAAAGAGAAGAGGAGCAGCAGAAAGAACTCAGTCAAATCCAGTCCCGGACGGTCTGAATACTTTCCTATCAGTTTCGCGCACTGCTCATAGGAACCCTTGTATTTATCCTCTGTGAGCCTTCCCCCCAGTTGGCAGAAATCCTCCATTGGAATCTTTCTGGTATCCTTACTCCCAATCTCCCGGTCAACTCTCCTGGTTATATAAGCCAGTTTCCCGTCTGCCATCCGGATAAGACTGTGGGGAACCGTCTTCAGCCCTGCCATGCCAGCCATTCGCATGGTCACCTGTTCCAGCTCGACCAGATAGGGGAATTCGGGACTGGGGGGCTTGAGGATAAAACCGGCTGGATACCCAATCAATGTTAAACGAAACGGTGTATTACGATCCTGCTTCTGCAGGTGCAGGGACAGTTTTCTCTGGACGCCGGTTACGGCAAGTCCGGCATTCAAGTTTTCCAGGGCATACCGTTCAAGGCTCTTCGCGTCAATAGAGAGTTCCGGTACTGTTCGGACACCAAAGAATCGTTTTGCACAGCGGGCATGCCACGAATCGCCGGCATTCCTGTCATCACCGTCAATAGTAGTTCCGCAATAGAGACAGCGTATCATGAAGCACCTGCCCTTCTCAAAGACACTGCCCCGATACAGTCCCTGCAGACCGCAAGCAGCAATCCCATCCTGTCATGGGGATTCAGCTTCCAGTTGTGGATGGTCAATTCCAGAAGCCATCCCTCCGGGATCAATCCGTCAAAGAAAGGAAACATGGTCTGGGAGGTATACGGTTCACTTCTCAATGGCAGGGTCAGGCTTACAGCTTCTGCATGCTCATCCTGTAACCAGCTCCTGTAATAGGAAAATGCGTATCCGGTATCGGTTTCGCTTAACAGCCCCACCGGTTTCCCATACAGCAATACTTCAGCTTCCCGCATCACCTTTCAATCCTTCCAGGCACGGCTGTATAACCAAACATGGCCAAAGCCTGGTTTACCTTATCAAGCTGCAGACTTTCCTTCCCCTGCTCCAGCTCCCGTACAAAGCGCAGCCCCAGACCAGCCCGCAGCGCAAACTCCTTCTGCGTTAGTCCCGCCTGTTTTCTCTGTTCCTGTATAAAACTGCCTATAGGGTTATTTTTCTGCATATTAAGATATTATATACCCTTACGGGTGTAATATCAATAAAATAATATATATAATCTTACCCTTTCGGGTATAATTTCAATAAACGCAAGACTATTGTACCCGTAAGGGTGTAATAGCGAATATAGTGATACAGAAATAGTATGGATCATACTCTTTAGAAGGATGGTATAATTTATGGACTCAGCTTATCCAGTGGGACCGGATGCTGCACTGGAAATGCCCCTCTGCGAATGGTTGTCATGAAGTACCGATACGTACATAGAGCCTGTCCCATCAGGAGCGAAAAGCAAGAACCGGGAAACATACACAAAACCTGGATAGGCCTATAGTACAAATTCCAGTGATCACCTGTGAAACTCTTGAAACATTGGCGATATGCATCACAGACAGCACTGAGCAGGCACACCTATCCCATAACTGCATGTAATCAGGATTATCTATGCTGTTTTTCAGCTGCTTCTGCAATCTCTCTTTTTAACCGTGGCCAGCCATCATACCCAGCTTCCAGAGCAACATGTATACCGGGCTGCCTTAACCTTCCAGGTGTGAATAGAAACCTAGTCCATTCCCCGAGAAACAACCTGAACTGACTGAAGGGGAAGATGCATATGGGCTAGCAATAACGGGATACAGCTGGATGATGGCATAGACCCGGTATGAAGTCGCAAATGCGCAACTCTATTCCCACACAGTTCCAATGCATACCCAAAAGCTGATCAGGGACTGCAGTGCGAACTTCAATAACGCTGGTTATTCTGATACTATTAGGTTACTTGCACTGTGGTTGATTTTTTACTGGAAGCTAACCAGCCTATAACTCTACATATATCCAGGATCAATACTTGTGTACATGATGCAGTTGGATTAACTACCCTAAGAATTTGCATAAAGAAGAGAGATGTGCATGAACCTTGACAAACTGCTTGAGCAGAGCAAAAAAATTGACAATCTGTTGGCCTCCATCTTCGATATGACGCTGCAGTATGCCGAATCGGCAGTGCAGGACGCTGTTACCGACACCCTGCGGGATGACGAGGACAATGAAGTTCTCTATGATACCTATTGCTTTGCACGGGTTCACGCATCCAAATCATCCATCGACAAGTTCATCCGCAAGAAGCGTAGGGAACTCTCCTCCGATGTCCTGGAATTACTTGATACCTGGAGGAAGCATCCGGTTCACTGGATAGTTATGCGATTATTGGAGCCGCTGGGCCAGGATCTCTACAGTATGGTAGATACGATTACCGGGGATGAGTTTATCCTGTATGCTCCCCGGTTACCCGAAATCGTCAGGGATGCACTGATCGGGAAACAGCTGTTTGTCGCCTGCCTGTTCTTCAACGGCAGATGTGAGCAGGCGTTGGACCTCATCCATTTCTACCCCCTGCTTGAGGATGATCTCCACTGGTACGTAAGGTCGTATAGGCGGAAGGGATCTTCCCTGACACAGGCAGTTCTGGATAACTATCTCGATTTCTTTGCGATTGACGAACTTTCCGAAGCTGAGCTTAAGCAGCACCAGGGTGAGGTGCACTGTGTCTACTGGGCAGAAATTGCATTAGAGAAGTTGCCCGACACTCCCCTGCCCGGCAAGTGGGATTGTGAGACTGCAGGAGATATTGATCAGCTGATCTATCGGGGACCCGATGCCGGTCTGGAAAAGATCACCCCTCCGCGGATGCTTGTTGCTGAGAACCGGGACGTGAAGAAGAGAAAGTTGTGGAAAAGTGTCGATCACTTCTATCCCGAGATATACCTGGACAGGGAGAATAAGCGGGCTTGCATAGTAGCGTATTCCCGCTATGACTTTTTCCTCTGTCGGGAACTGCTGCAGCTGGCAGTTGACGAGAATCTCTCAGAACTCTCATATGACGGGAAGCTGTCGCTTCCGATGTACGATTTCTTCCTGGAGCAGGAGAACTTCCAGCTGCCTGTCAGCCCCTATGTAGATTCCTTTGACGAAGATACTTCTGATGTATTTACCCACTTCCGGAAATTGGTAGATAACATGCTAACCCTTATTGAGAATGGAACTTTTGACAGACAGCATCTTATTAACTGAAAATCTCGCGCA
>CAZSBC010000186.1:0-5372 GCA_964605195.1 uncultured Spirochaetales bacterium
CTCGCTCCCCAGAAGATTACCGGCGCCCCGGACTTCAAGATCCTTCATGGCGATCTTGAAACCTGACCCCAGATCGGTGTGTTCTGAGAGGATCTTCAGCCGCTTCATGGCAATCTCGGAGAGGGCCCGACCGTTGGGATAGAGCAGATAGGCATATGCTTCCCGATCGGATCGTCCCACCCTTCCCCGCAGCTGATAGAGCTGGCTGATACCGTAGGTATCGGCCCGATCTATGATAATCGTGTTGACATTGGGTATATCGATTCCGTTCTCGATGATCGTAGTGGCAACCAGCACCTGGAACCCCCTATGGATGAACCGGTGCATGGTATCCTCAAGCACTTCGGTATCCATCTGGCCGTGCGCAAAATCAATGCTTACTCCGGGAACAAGCTCGTGCAGCATCGTGACGATTCTGTCCAGCGTACTGACCCTGTTGTGCAGGAAAAAGACCTGCCCGCCCCGTTCAATCTCCTGCATAATAGCTGAGCGCACCAGTTCCTGATCGAATTCCTGTATGTAGGTCCGGATAGGTCTCCGCAGGAACGGTGGAGTTGTCAGCAGCGACATATCCCGTATTTTCAGCAGGGACATGTAGAGGGTGCGGGGAATGGGAGTTGCAGAGAGGGCAATACTGTCCACAGCTGTCCGCAGCTCCTTGATACGCTCCTTATCCTTCACCCCGAAGCGCTGCTCCTCATCAACAATGAGAAGTCCCAAGTCCTTGAACTGTACATCTTTCTGGATGATACGATGTGTCCCTACAAGGATATCAATCTGGTTTTTCTGCAATTTCCTGAGAACCTTCTTCTGCTCCCCTGCATCAACCAGTCGCGACAGCATAGCGACTTTCAGCGGGAAATCACCTATTCGATCGCTGATAGTTTCATAGTGCTGTTCAGCAAGGATCGTAGTTGGTGCAAGCAGAGCGACCTGCTTACCGGCCATCACCGCCTTGAAGGCAGCCCTGATGGCGACCTCGGTCTTGCCATACCCTACATCTCCGCATATCAGCCTGTCCATGACAACAGGCTGTTCCATATCGATCTTCACATCACGGATACAATTGATCTGGTCCTCGGTCTCCTCATAGGGGAACATGGCTTCAAACTGCAGTTGCCAGTCATTATCCTTTGGAAAGGCGGTACCTCTGGCACGCTTGCGGCGGGCATAGAGTTTTATAAGCATATCGGCCAGTTCTTCGGCATTGCGGCGCGCCTTGCGCTTCTTTGTCTCCCAGCTAGTTCCACCGAGTGTATCAAGCTTTGGAGGAGATCCATCCTTGCCCACGTAGCGCTGGATAAGGTTGGCCTGCTCGATGGGGATGAAAATCTGTTCCTTGCCGGAATACTCAATCTGGATATAGTCCCGCTCCTTACCGAGGGCTGTAATGCGGTCTATCCTGCGGAAAACACCTATTCCATAGTTGATGTGCACTACATAATCCCCGGGAGAGAGGTCAATGAAGGTATCGAGTGGTGAAACCTTGGTATGATGCAGTGTCTTGAACTTGCGCTTCCTCCGTCCGAAAATCTCATGATCACAGATGGCAATCAGTTTTTCATCCGGGAAGGAGAATCCTTCACTGATCTCAGTTTCAAGAATGTGAACACGCTCTTCATCATGCAGCATCTGGGAAAGACGAATTTTCTGATTTGAAGAGCCGGAGAAGATGAAGATATCATAGCCGCCGTCAAGCAGGATCTGCAGCTCATCCCTGAAATATGAGAAGTTCCCAAAATATGAACGGGGACCAACCATGGAGAAGAGATAGGCGTCTTCATGCTGTCCCCTGATATCATCAATACACACCCGTACGGCGCCGCTGGAGAGCAGTACCGCTAGTGAAAGCAGCATGCTATCAGGCCGGAGGATACCAGGATCATCGGGATAGAGTCGGCGGTATTGTGTCTCCGCTTCACTCTGCAGGGAGTGATACGATGCCTCGATACGCTGGCTGCCATAGAGCACGATCCGGTCCTTCTCTCCGATATATGTATCAAGAAAGAGCTGGTCGTCCTGGTCATCCGCCTCAGCGGGAACCAGTATGGTGACATGATCGAGTATTCGTATCGTTTCCTGGCCTATGGGATCGAATTCGGTAATCTTCTCCACTTCATCCCAGGCTAGGTATATGCGCACCGGATAGTCGGATCCGTAGGGAAAGATATCAGTGACCTCTCCCCTGATGGAGAACTCACCAGGGGCATTGGTTCCGGGTACCCGGAGATATCCTCCCTCCACAAGCAGCGCTGCGATCTTCTCGGCATCAAATTTCGTTCCACGCTGCAGCTGAAGTGCAGCGTTGTTGATCTGGTCAACACCGGGTACTGCTGTCACGGCAGAACGCAGAGTCGTCGTGATGATCTGTCCCTCTGCCTGTGATATCAGCTGCAGGATCTGCATGCGCTGAATATCAAGCTCCGACTTACTCGTTTTGTTGTAGAGTGTCCTGCCGGTAGTCCCAAGCTGGAGAAACCCGGGAAATCCAAGAGCAGCGAGGTTCCTCACGAAGCTCCGCTCATCCTCCCCAGTCGGGAAGATTACAAAGAGATTGCCTGAAGTCATCATTTCGCGAGTTTTAATGAGCAGTGCAGCCAGTGGCAGACCCTCAATGCCCTCAAGATGGAAATCAGATTTCGCAACTCTGCAATAATCGGCAAAAAACGGGCTGCTCTCGATATATCTGTATATTTTATCTCGTAAAGTTGGTACCATGATTTTCATAAAACTATCACAGAGGAAATTGGTTGTGCAATATGGATTCATTCAAGTCACTCGAAGAAACAGTCCTGGATTGTGGAAACTATGCAGTAGAAAGACAGAAAGATATTGTGCGCAACTATAAAAGCGACGGATCTGTACTAACGGAAGCTGACCTGTACATCGATGCATGCCTGCGTAAAGCACTCCGGGAGCTCTTTCCCGAAGCAACCATCATTTCTGAAGAGTCCGCAACTGCCCCACAAACCGTAAATAGGATCAATGGGCTCTGCTTTGTCATTGATCCTATTGACGGCACGGATGTGTACAGTCAGGGACTGCCCTCCTGGTGCATAGCTGTAGGGATTATTGATGCTGAGTACCAACCGGTCGGCGCTGTCATCTACGCACCCCGCTGGGGAACGGTGAACGGACCTTCACTGCTGCTCTCGCTCTTTCCGGGCCGCAGGGCAGAGATGAACGGAGAGCCCCTCATTCCGGAGCCTCCAGCTGAAACGGCACGACAGATTGTCATCAGCTCAAAATCCCACCGGCATTTCAACCTCACCGGGTTCAGGGGGAAGTACCGTATTTTCGGCAGCAATATCCTGCATCTGATCTCCCCGGTGCTCTATAGGCACATAGACGCTGCGGTCTGCACCTCCGGGTACATATGGGATATTGCGGCGGCTCATGCCATTCTGCAGCACTGCGGACTCACCCTGGAGCATTTTGAACGAAAAGCACCCTTTACCTACTCCCCCGAAACCCTGAACAGGAACAGGGGGACCGGCTATCTGCTGGCAGGATCGCAGCAGAGCTGTGCTGTGCTGCGCAGGGAGCTTTCCCTCCTTTCCGGTCAAGCTCAGCAGGGCTAGCGATCAATCAGATCACGCTCCTTGATGCTTCTGGCCCAGTATATGAAGGGGGTATCTGCAGCAGCAACAAGCCATTTGAGCAGATAGGTAGAGATGGCTATCTGGAGCAGCACGCCGCCTTCAAAGACTCCGTAGAAAGCGATGAAGACAAAGAGCACGGTATCTATCAACTGGCTTATCATCGTACTGAGATTGTTTCGTAGCCAGATGAACCTGCGCTGGGGATGCCGTTTTTTCCACAAGTTGTAGGCCCAGACGTCATGGAACTGGGAGACCCCGTAGGCAACCAGCGATCCGGCAGCAATGCGTGGCATGATTGAGAAGATAGTTCTGAGGCTCTCATGCGCGAAATCCGATTCAGCCGGAACAAACCAGAGGGCAAGGTTCATCATAACTGTCATACTGATCAATGCAAAGAATCCGATCCAAACCGCCTTGGTTGCACTTGCCCGGTCATAATTCTCGTTGAGAATATCGGTGGCAAGAAAGCTTGTGGCATAGACGATATTGCCAAGTGTGGCCTCAAGGCCAAAAATTTCGATGGTTTTTGTTACCTGGATATTTGCCACGATCACTGAGATGGGAATCCAGATATAGAGGCCAATCTTGCCAAAAAGTCTGTAGGCTATCAGAATTGCGAAAAAATTACCTGCCAGCATGGCAAGCCATAACAGTTCATTCATCTTGTATCCTCTCCTGGGGTGTGGGTATCTGGGTTGCTGAACCTGAACAGTCTATCAAGCTCCTTTGCTTCAGTACTGCAGCTGATCCTGCAGACTCGTTTAGAAATAAGATCAAAGGCCTGCAGGCAGGCATCGATATTGCTGTCACGAATGGTAAGCAGCAGAGTTCCCGCATAGTCGCGAACTAGCTCCCGTAATACTTCTGCATATCCCGATCCGTTCAATTCAAGGGAACCGATCTCATCTATGGCAAGGAACTTGGCAGATGGTGCATCGTTGCGGATGACCGTCTCTGCCCACTTCAGCACATCCGGATCCAGGAAGAATCGTCCAACCGCGAGCCTATAGTGCTCATCGGCACTGCGTTGCATTAGCAGCCTCGTCTCTCCGGAAGCTATACCTGTCACTGAGAAGGAGCTCTTGCGTGCATATTGATCATTGTTCGGGGAGCTGGTTATGATGCCTCCCACACTACGGTTCTGCCCGACCAGCAGCTCTATGATCCTGTACAGGCAGGTTGTCTTCCCCTCACCGCGCCTGCCGGTAATGATACAGACTCGCTGCATGGCCGTCACTCTGCGAGGAACATATGCAGTGCCTGATAGGCTGGGGAAGAATCGTCACGATCAACGACAAATGTGAGCTCATTCATGGTCGAAACGATTTCCAGCACATTGATCTGTTCCCAGGCGAGCTTACGCACTGCCTCATAGACTATACCGGGAGTATGCAGAAAATCTCCGGAAAAAACAACCGTAAGCGCAACCAAATCACTTCTGTGATGAAGGATATTGGCATCCCGTAGGATGGCAAGCACCTCACGGCGGTGTTTTTGGCTCACGGCAATGCCGATCTCGTTACTTCCGATAGTTATGTTGAGAAAATCACCCTTCTCTATGGAGACGACCGAGTACAGTTCGTTCAGCCGGTCAAGTACGGCAGCCCGTTTTTCCACATTGATATCGAGGATATTGGTACGCATCGAGATTTCATACTTCAACCCTGCGCCGGCACTTTCGGTCTCCCGTTTCCTCAGTTCGTCACCATAGCGGCGCAGAGCCATGACGACGGCAGACTGCTTCACGCCTCCCGGATGCGAGCGCTCAAT
>CAZSBC010000187.1:0-5351 GCA_964605195.1 uncultured Spirochaetales bacterium
GGTAAAGCGGCTTTGTGGCTCCCGCATATACTGGGATCCGGTTTCCTGTCAGCGTACAGATCCGGATGGTGTTAGGGGCGGTTTTTTCCAGGGGGACATTCCCGGCAACAGCTGTGATCCCGAGGACATTCCAATCTGGCTGCCTAAAAGCCAGCATCAAAGCCAGGGCATCATCTATGCCGGTATCGCAATCGATTATCACCAAACGTTTCTCTCTTTCCATATCACTCCCCATCAAAGTCAGCCCAGCCGCCCGATCCGTTCAAGCAGGAACGCAACAAATGCCCCCCGGTCCACATTGACCACCACATCCGTATTGGGCTCCTCAGCCAGGAAAAGGCGCATATCGGTAACGGTAGCCCCAAGCGTGAGCTCTCCGTCGGTATCTACTGCTACATGCCTTTCCTCGGTGGTGAAGAGATCCGGTCTCAGCAGCCAGGCAACGGCACAGGCGTCGTGCAGGGGGCTTCCCCCGAACTGCGGGAAGTGCTCCTCATGAAAGGTCACGAAGAAATCCAGCAGCTCGGCAGTGAGCACTCCTGCCCGGTTGCCCAGGTTCCGGAAACGTTCGGTATCCTCCCGTGTTATGATCGCCTTATGCGTCACATCGAGTCCGCACATCGTTACCGGCAACCCCGAGGAGAAGACAATATCGGCAGCTTCGGGATCCACAAGGATGTTGAACTCAGCTGCCGGTGTCCAGTTGCCACCTCCGGCGGCACCTCCCATCAGGGATATCCGGGTTATCTTCTCCCTGAGATGCGGATAGGTGATGAGAAAGAGCGCGATATTTGTCAGGGCCCCGGTGGGGATCAGGGTCACCTGTTCGACTGATTGCTCCACCAGCTCCGCTATCAGCTCAACAGCCGAGCAGGATCTGGGCATATACCCCGGTTCGGGTAGATCAGGGCCGTCAAGACCGCTCTCTCCATGTACTGCCGGGGCAGTGATAAGCTCCCTGAACAGGGGAGCAGCCCTTCCCCCGGCCACCGGAACCTCTCTGCCAAGAAAGGTCAGCATGCGAAGGGCATTGTATGTTGTCTTTTCAACAGTCTGGTTTCCGGCAACCGTCGTGACCCCAAGTATCTCAAGTTCGGGACTGGCAAAGGCCAGCATCATAGCTATGGCATCATCATGCCCTGGATCACAGTCGAGAATAACCGGTCGGGAAACAGGCCTCATTTCTCGCTCTCCATGTCAATCCTGCGTCCGATCTTCAGCAGCATCCGCTGGTGCTGTCGCCTCTTGGCTGCCGTGTAGATTACCAGTCCGACGACTGTAGCCACATACGGTATCATCTGGACAAACTCGGCAGGGACGCGGAGCAGCTGCAGGGAGTTTGACAAGGCATCGAAAAACCCGAAGAGCAGTGATGTGAAGAAGGAGCCGATCGGTGAGGCCCCTCCCATCGCTTCTGCTGCAAGCGCGATGAATCCGCGCCCGGCCGTCATATCACGGCTGAACCAGGATACATACCCCATAGACATATAGGCCCCGCCGAAAGCAGCGACGAACCCGCTCAGGGTAAGTGCTATGAACTGTGTCCGCTTCACGCTGATGCCAACAGAATCGGCAGCTTCCGGATTCTCGCCCACTGCCCGTATCCGCATTCCCAGGGGAGTCTTGTTGATGAAGAAATGCATCAGGAAGACCGATAGCAGGGCAAAGTATGTCAGTACATTATGCCCGGAAAGGATCGGTCCGATAACCGGCACCTTATTCAGCAGCGGAATGGTTATCTTCGGCAAAGTCTGGCTTGCCAGGGAGGAAGATATTCCTTTGTCGCCCGCTATCAGATAGAGGATGAATATTGTTCCCCCGCTGGCTATCAGGTTGAGAGCAACTGCAGCCAGGATGATGTTTGTCTTCAGGCGCAGATGAAAATAACCAAGCAGCATACCTGTGAGGGAACCGAGAATCAGGGCCATAATAAGTCCCAGCCAGGCACTCTGGAACATGGCACTGAAAATCACACCGGTCAGGGCTGCAATCAGCATGATACCTTCCAGTGCTATGTTGATAACTCCCGCCCGGTCGGTAACCAGCGCAGCAAGTGCGGCAAAAAGAATAGGGGTGGTGACCCGCAGAACGCCGAAGCCGAATTCTGTCGTAAAGATTACCCGCAGAAAGTCCATCATACTTCCACCTCCCCGGTTCCGGATTCTTCAACGGCAAGATCCCGGGTGGCATCCTTGAAGATCATGCGGTACTGCTGCTTCTCCAGGAAACCTGCTGCCGCTATCAGCACTATCATGATACCCTGAATGATTGCTACAATCTCATTCTGCACATCGGACTGCCGTGACATGAGATCCGCCCCGATTCGGAGATAGGCAAGGAAAAAGGCGGCTAAAGGAATGTAGGCCGGATTTCTCCGGGCCAGAATTGCAACGATAACTCCAGACCATCCATACCCGGGCAGCTGCTGCCAGCTGAACCTTCGATACAGCCCGAGCAGTTCAATCGAACCGCCTGCACCGGCAACGAATCCTCCGATCACCTGAGCGCTTATGACTACTGCTGCCGTCTTTATGCCCGCATACTCGGCAAAGAGCTTATTCAGTCCCGTAACGCGTGTTCTGTAACCCCACCGGGTCCGGAATACGTAGTAGTACATCAGGATTATTGCAACGGCAGCTATGATGATACCCCAGTGAACCCTGGTACGGGGAATGATAAACGGCAGCTTTGCACTCTCCAGCAGCTTGTAGGAGACCATGGCCCCGGCATTGACGTCCCGGAGAAAGTAGTTGATCAGGTAGAGTCCAAAGAAGAAGGCAATATAGTTGAACATCAGGGATGAGACCAGTTCACTGGCACCCCACTTTACCTTAAGCAGGGCAGGGATACCGCAGAACACAGCCCCGGTAAGTCCCCCGATAAGAATCGATACAACTGGATGGATAACCACCGGAAGACTCCAGCGCACTGCAATGAAGGAAGAGACAACAGCGCCCATGAAAAAGGCTCCCTCCGCACCAAGGTTGAACTGGGCTGCAGTAAACATGATACTGATTGACAAACCGGTAAAGATCAGCGGAATCATCATCTCAAGCACATTCCCGAAATGGCGCACACTGTCAAAGGGGCCTATTATGAAGGCCTTCAGGGCAACGCCCGGTGTGTCACTTACCAGGAGGATGGTGACAAGAGCGATAGCTAGGGCAATGGCAACAGCCAGTACGGTCCGCAGGGTTTCAAAGGCCAGCTTCTTATTTTTCATAGATGACACCCCCAATCTCTTCAGGGCTCTGATGCTTTATTCCCAGCATGTAGAGCCCCAGCTCCTCTTCAGTCACTTGTGAGGCATCGGGAAAGAAGGCGGTAACCTCGCCTTCATACATGACGATAAGCGTGTCCGACAACTCAAGCACTTCGTTCAGGTCGGCGGATACAAGCAGCACGGCAGCATCCTCATCCCGCAGCTCTATAAGCCGGTTCCTGATGAACTCCGTTGCCCCGACATCTATTCCCCGGGTTGGCTGGTCAGCTACGATGAGCTGCGGACCAGAGGAGAATTCCCTGGCAACAACCACTTTTTGGATATTCCCTCCCGAGAGCATCCCCACCTCCTGCAGCGGAGAGCTGCATTTGATCCGGTACTCATCGACCAGACGCTGGGACAACGCCCGGATAGCCTTCGGTCTGGTCAGGACAGCCCCGGTATACTCCCTGCTGTCATGTTTGTCAGCCAGGATGTTCTGCTCTATGGTCATATCCTCTGCAACTCCATAGGTCATCCGATCTTCGGGAATATGGCATGTTCCCAGCTCCCGGATATCCTTGATCGACTTTTTCACGATATTTTCACCGTTGATGGAAATCTTTCCCCGGGCAACCGGTTCAAGCCCGGTGATCGCTTCAACGAGTTCTCTCTGACCGTTGCCTTCAACCCCGGCAACGCCCAGGATTTCACCCTTGCGGACCTGAAAGCTGATATCCTTAACCGCTGTCTGACCGAGGTCGTTGGCCATCACCAGGTTCTGCACATCGAGAATCACCTGTTTGGGAGCAGCAGGTCCCTTCAAAACTTCCAGTATGACATCGCGCCCTACCATCAGCCGGGAAATATCGACTGGAGTCACATCCTCATTGTTGAAGGTTCCCTGCATCCTGCCGTTGCGCATGATGGTAATCCTGTCGCAGAGCTCTTTCACCTCATGAAGCTTGTGAGAGATGAAGATGATGGTGTTACCCTGGTCTTTGAGCAGCTTCAGCTCAGCGAAGAGCTCCTTCGTCTCCTGCGGGGTAAGGACTGCCGTTGGCTCATCAAGGATCAGAATCCTGGCTCCTCGATACAGTGCCTTGAGGATCTCAACCTTCTGTTTGGTACCTACCGGGAGGAACTGCACCCTGGACATGGGGTCAACAGCCAGGTTGTACTTATCAGCAAGCTTCCTGGTGCTCTCAATCGCTTTCTGCAGATCAATTCTGAGTCCCTTCTTCGGTTCCACACCGAGAATCATGTTCTCCGCAACCGTCAGTGACGGGACAAGCATGAAATGCTGGTGCACCATGCCGATTCCATGCGCGATAGCCTCATGGGGAGAGTTGATCCGTATCTGTTTGCCTTCCAGATAGATCTCACCCCGCTGTGATTCCTCAAGTCCGAAGAGAATTCTCATCAGCGTCGATTTCCCGGCGCCGTTTTCCCCGACAAGGGCATGGATTTCTCCCCTGCTGATGGAAAAATCAACTTCGTTGTTGGCAACGATCCCGTTGGAATAGACTTTGGTAATCTTTTCCATCGTCAACAATGCATCATCATGCATAGACTTTCTCCTTCACACGCGAATAATACTCCTCATGAAGTACGCTTCACAGTTGCCATGAACGAAATGGGGATGCATTCCGCACCCCCATTTTCGTATGAAATCATTCATTTCCGCTGCAGGACAGGATGCTATTCCTGCCGCTACCGCTATTTGACTGCATTCCTGAGAGCGTTCAGCTCATCAGTTGTCAGCCCGAATGCTGAAGAGACAATGATCTCTCCATCCATGATCATCTGTTCAACATCCAGGACATACTCCTTGATATCTGCAGGAACGACTTTCTGGAAAATTGCATTGTTGGCCAAACCGACACACTCTTCGGCAAATCCGAGCGTTTCAGCCTTTCCATAGGGAGCGTTTCCAGCCATATGCATCTCTACTGCCCTGACAAGGGAGTTGTCTACCCGCTTCAGTGCTGAGGTGGTTATGAGATTGGCCTTTTCGGGATCACTCTCTGCAAAGATAAGCGCCTGGTCGGAATCCACACCGATCGCATAGCGCTGGACGTCCTTGGCAGCATCAAGCTGTCCGAGACCGGCCTGGCCGGCAACGTTGAAACCGATGTCAGCACCCTGG
>CAZSBC010000188.1:0-5210 GCA_964605195.1 uncultured Spirochaetales bacterium
GGTCTGCTGAGATTGTTCCCGGTGACTTGATATTCCTTGAGGAGGGGGATTCGGTAATAGCCGATGCCCGCATCGTAGATTCAGCCGGGTTGGCAGTCATTGAGTCATCCCTCACTGGCGAGTCGGAAGCGGTGGATAAGGAGCATGATATCACCTTTCAGCGGGATCTGCCCCTTGGGGACCGTAGGAATATGGTCTATGCCGGTACAGCTGTAGCTCGCGGAAATGCCTATGCTGTGGTCACCGCTACCGGTATGCACACCGAAGTGGGCCGGATCAGTGCCCTCATTGCCGATCAGAAGCAGGAAAAGAGCCCCCTGGAACGGCAGCTAAACAGGCTCGGGACATCCCTGATGATCTTTGCCGGTATTGTAGCCGTGGTGGTGACACTCTTCGGTATTCTAGCCGGGCAACCAATCTATGAGATGATCACCATCGGTATCATCCTTGCCATCGCCGCCATTCCCGAAGCCCTTCCGGCTGTATCAACCATCACGCTGGCCATAGGAATGCGGACTATGGCGGCACGCAATGCTCTGGTGAAGAGCCTGCCGGCAGTTGAGACTCTGGGATCGACCACAGTGATCTGTACCGACAAGACCGGGACGCTGACAGAGAATCAGATGACCGTGAGGAAGATTCTCCTTCCCGAGGGGGTGGAGTATGAGGTGACAGGCAGCGGGTATGCCCCGGAAGGCAAGATCTATCCCCGGGGCACAGATGATAGTGCAGCATTGGAGCGGCTGCTTGTTGCCGGTACACTGGCAAGCAATGCCACGATTACGAAGCAGCAGGAACTGTATACTGTGATCGGGGATCCCACCGAGGGAGGGATTGTAACAGCCGCAATGAAGGGAGGGTTTGAACGGTCAGAACTTGAGGCAAATGGTTTCAACCGTATCAGGGAGCTTCCGTTCAATTCCGCCGACAAGTACATGGCGACCCTGTACAGTACCCCGTCAGGAAATACCCTCTACATCAAGGGGGCTCCCGATGTTCTGTTGGAGAAAAGCGGTGCCGAATCGGCAATCGTCTCTGCCTGGGAACAGCGTAACAGGGCGCTGGCTGATGAGGGCATGCGGGTACTAGCTGTGGGGCAGATAACAGATTGCACTGCAGGGGATGGAGATGAGCGGCATCTCAGGGAGCTGCTTTCAGACTCGCTCAGTGAACCACTAGAGCTGCTGGGGCTCTTCGGGATTGTGGATCCCCCGCGAGAAGATGTGGCACAGGCAGTTGCCGTTGCCCAGGAAGCCGACATACGGGTCATCATGATCACCGGGGACCATCCGGGAACGGCAGTATCGATAGCCACCCAGATCGGGATCAGCGGCAGTGAGCGTGTCATCACTGGCCGGGAGATGGACAGGCTCTCTGCTGACCAGCTGGCTGAGAGGATCAGGCATACATCAATCTTTGCCCGGGTCTCTCCGGAGAATAAGCTGCAAATCGTGAGAGCCCTGAATGTTGCAGAAGAGGTGACGGCCATGACAGGTGATGGCGTCAATGATGCCCCTGCCCTCAAGGGAGCAGATATCGGGGTTGCCATGGGAATACGGGGAACTGAGGTTGCCAAGGAGGCTGCCGACATGATCCTGACCGACGACCGTTTCTCCACCATTGTGAAGGCAGTTGAGGAGGGACGGGCGATCTTTGACAATATCAAAAAATTCGTCTTCTATCTCTTTTCCTGCAATGTGGTAGAGATAGTCCTGATCTTTCTGGCCATTGCCTGTGATTTGCCGCTGCCTGTCCTTGCGCTCCAGATTCTCTGGCTCAATCTCGTTGTTGATGTCCTTCCGGCGATGTCGCTTGCCTGGGAACCGGGAGAGAAGGGAATCATGCACCGTCCTCCGCGTGATCCCGGGAGGGGAATTGTTACCCGGAAATTCATGGCTGATATTCTATTATCAGGAGCCCTGATAGGACTTGGTGCCCTAGGCGGTTTTTGGTATGCCCTCATGCTGGGATATGGTGAGATAACGGCCCGGACGATCAGTTTCTCAATTCTCGCTGTCGGTCAGCTCTTCCATATATTCAATGTCCGGCGAATCGGTTTCTTAGGCCTTGACCGGACACTGCTGCAGAACCCGGTGATGCTGGTTGCCCTCGGTACCTCGTTCATTCTCCAGGCGGCGGCAATCTACCTTCCGGCATTGCAGCGGGTGCTCACTACGGTAGCTCTCACACCTGCTCGTTGTACTGACAGGTTCCGTTCTGCCCATGCTGCTGATACAGCTGCTGTGGAAAATCATGAGACAGGTCCGGGGGAAAGGTACCCTGCAGGCAGACTCAACACTCTCTTAGCCTATCAATGAGCTCTTTATCCTTGCCTTTCGGTAATTCTATCTCTTCGGCCTGCATGTGACAGCTGCTGGTCAGCAGCTCTGTGACCCGGGGACCGCAGAACGCTCCCTGGCATATGCCCATACCGGCTCGAGTCCTGCGTTTTACGGCATCGAGGGAGTTGATGGGAATATTTCGCCCGGCAGCATCAAGTATTGTTGCCTCTGTCACCTGTTCGCATCGGCAGACAACGCGATTTGGATCTCCTGTCGGCAGATCAATTTCAGGGGCAACCTCCCTGAAGGGTCTCAGCGGGGCAGGGGAGGTGATGGCCTTCCTGAACCGGATGAATGCTCTCTTTCCTTCACCGAGAAACCCTCTCTGCTCCATGATTCCAAGCACCATCTCGGCAATGGCGGGAGCGCTGGTCAGACCGGGAGAATCGATACCGGCAACATGAATCATCCCGGGGAGCGTGCCTTCCCCGATGATGAAGTCCTTCCTGTTTGAGGAGGGGCGTGTGCCGGAAAAGATGCGGATCAGTTTTGCGGGGTCAAGATCAGGAACGCTCTTTCTTGCGGTCCGGAGGATGTCATGAAGGGCTTGGAAGCTGTTGGAGGTATCTTCACGATCCTCAGTATCCTCGGAATTTGGGCCGATCATCAGATTGCCCCAGGTAGTGGGAGTGACCAGTACGCCCTTGCCCTTTTCGGTCGGGGTCTGGAAAATCACCGAGTTTATCCCGGAGGATGAACCCCGCCGCAGCAACAGGTACTCCCCCTTTCTCGGGAAGATAGTGAACGAGGTGTCACCGATCATCGCCGCAATGTGATCTGCGAACATGCCGGCAGCATTGATCAGTACCGGTGCAGTGTACTGCTTTCCCCCGGTCTGTACCGTGAAGAGCTCGCTGTGATAATCTATGGCTGTCACGGTATTGTTCAGCTGCAGGGCTATACCGTTCTCGACAGCATTCTCAGCCAGGGCAATGGCAGCCTCATAGGGGCTGACAATGCCCGTTTCCGGGCAGTAGAGGGCTGCCCGTACCGCAGTGCTGACAAGCGGTTCCCGCTGACGGATTTCGGGGCCGGTGAGGATCTCCAGACCCTCTACGCCATTTTGCCTGCCGTTATCCAGCAGGGCTTCAAGTTGGCTGACCTCCTCTTCAGTGAGAGCCAGTACCACCGAACCGGGCAGCTGATAGGGGAACCCGAGGTCAGTTGCAAGTTGCTCGTACAGCCGGTTCCCCCTTATGGCCAGTTTTCCCTTCAGGGTACCCGCCTTGGATGTATACCCGCCATGTACGATGCCGCTGTTGGCGCGCGTTGCCCCGAGAGCGACATCATTGCCCCTCTCCAGGAGCAGCACACTTCCCCTGTACCTGCCTAGAGCGTGGGCTATCGATGTCCCGATAATACCAGCTCCGATTATAATGCAGTCATACACTCTTTCCATGCTCCCAGCATAGCATGGGTGGAAGAATGTTGCTACTCGATTCCGTACTCCTTGCCGTACTGCTCTACGACGAAGTCAATATCCTTATCGCCCCTTCCGCTGAGATTGACCAGTATTGACTGTCTCGGTTTCTCTTGGGCAAGCTTTGTGGCGTAGGCCACTGCATGGGCGCTTTCCAGGGCCGGAATAATTCCCTCTAACCTGCTCAGTTCAAAGAAAGAATCCAGGGTCTCTCTGTCGCTGGCAGTGACGTAGTTGACCCGGCCAATGTCCTTCAGCATCGAGTGCTCGGGACCAACGCCGGGATAGTCAAGACCGCTGGCTATGGAATAGACCGGTGCCGGCTCACCCTTCTCATCCTGAAGCATGTAGCACTTGAAGCCATGGATGACTCCCGGCTTGCCCAGTGTCATTGTTGCGGCATGTTCACCCAGCTCAAGGGAGCGTCCCGACGGTTCCACTCCGTAGATGTCGCACTCGTCGTCGATGAAGGCGGAGAAGATTCCCATTGCATTACTCCCGCCGCCTACACAGGCCACGAGGTTGTCGGGGGACTCGCCGGTCATGGCGTGAAACTGCTCCTTGGCCTCCACACCGACCACCATCTGGAAATCACGGACCATCATGGGGAAGGGGTGAGGGCCAACAACCGACCCGATGCAGTACATGCTGGTAACGGGGTCTTCCAGGTAGGCGCCGAAGGCCGAGTCGACAGCCTCTTTGAGCGTTTTAAGTCCGAAGGAGACCGGTATCACCTTTGCCCCGAGAATCTTCATGCGAACCACATTGGGATGTTCCTTGGCTATATCGACCTCTCCCATATGTATCTCGCACTCAAGGCCAAAGTAGGCAGCAGCAGTTGCCAGAGCTACACCATGCTGTCCGGCACCGGTTTCCGCTATCAGCTTCTTCTTGCCCATGTAGCGTGCCAGGAGTGCTTCACCCATGCAGTGGTTGAGCTTATGGGCTCCCATATGGTTGAGATCTTCCCGTTTCAGGTATATGCGTCCACCGTATTTCTCGGAGAGGCTCTTAGCGTAGTAGACTGGGGTAGGGCGTCCCTGAAAGTGCTTGCGGATAGAACGCAGCTCGGTAATGAAATCGTGTGATTTACTGATGGTATAATAGGCATCAGTGATGGCATTCATCTCCTTCTGCAGTTCAGGCGGAATGATTGATCCACCATACTCTCCAAAAAGGCCATTTGTATCAGGATGTTCTTTAAAATAACTCATAATTTCCTCCAATTATTGCTTACAGCATACTACATGTTTCTCTGTATAGAGTCAATTTATCCAACTGTCGGCATGATTGCATACCTTCTCCTTCGGAAATAGGCGGGTGGGATTAATCACGTTGCGATTGAGTTGCAGCCGGCTATGGCATATACTGATAATGGAGGTGTTATCGTGAATATCCAACAAAACAACACTGTCACTGCAGCATTTCTCTCAAATGCTGCCAAGGCT
>CAZSBC010000189.1:0-5114 GCA_964605195.1 uncultured Spirochaetales bacterium
TGATATCGCCCGGCCTGCTACCCACAGGCTGCATGAGCTCGATACCATCCTTGCAGCTGTGCGCATACTGCTGGAGCATAATATCAGCCTCCTTCCTGTATTCAGCTCACAGGGAGAGTATACCGGAATTGTCAGTATCAATGAGATCTCGAAATTCATGCTCTCCCAGCAGACAGGCAGTCGTCCGAGCTATGAGTTCCATGTTGACAGTATCGCCAGAGTCATCCCGGGTAAAACGGTCAGAGAGGGCGAGCAGGCCCATTTCAATGCCCCTATTCTCTCGGGAGCCATGCCCTACAAAGCCAGCGTTTCCAGGCTTGCCAAGCTTTCGCAGCTGCCGCTGCTTGTCGTAGGCAACCGCAGGGAGATCCTGGAGTTTGCCGTGGATCATCAGTTTCCGGCAATCATCATCACCGGGATGGAGGAGAATGAGGAGCCTGACATCTCTTTTGACGGCTATTCAGGAACCGTGTTTCGCTCTGACACTGATACAGCAGAAACAATCCGGCTCCTGCGGCTCAGCTCCCCGGTCAAGACGATCATGCTTACCGATATCCCGTGTCTTGATGCAGAGACAAATTTCGATGATGCCAAGATGCTGCTGAACCATTCAGACTTCCGGGGGCTCCCGATCTTTGAGAACGGAACATTCATCGGGACGGTGACCAGACGCTGTTTCCTCGAACGACCGCGCAGGAAGCTGATTCTTGTTGATCACAATGAGATCAGCCAGAGCATCCGCGGAAGCGAGGAGGCTGACATCATCGAAATCATTGATCACCATCGTTTCGCTACGGGGAAGACAAGAAATCCCATCTATATCTCGGCCAAGCCGGTGGGCAGTTCCAGTACAATAGTCTACCAGCACTTCAAGCATGAAGATATCCCCATCCCGCCGGATATTGCCCTTCTGCTGCTCTCGGGGATTATCTCAGATACGGTCAACCTGAAATCACCGACTACCACCGTTGATGACCGCAAGGCACTTGCCTTTCTCTGCGGGGCAACCGGTATCGACCCTGAGGCATACACAAAAGAGCTCTTTGCACAGCTGACTATGCTGAAAATGCGGGAGGCGGATGAAGTGATTCATGCCGACTTCAAGCGTTATGAGCATGAGGCCGTTCATGTCGGTATAGGTCAGGTTGAGGTGATTACCCTGGAAGATATTCCCGAGATAGCCGGGAAGTTCCGTCAGGCGCTCGGGTCCATTGCCGAGAACGAAGGGCTCGACTGGGCGATGCTGATGATTACCGATGTGATGAAACAGGAGAGTCTGCTGATCACCAGCGGTAACAGGCGCCTTGAACACCATCTGCTGTATGAGCTTATCGACGACAGTCAGTACACTATGCCGGGTATCCTCTCCCGCAAGAAGCAGCTGCTGCCTGAAATCATGCGTGTGATCAGCCTTGCTCACGCGCAGCCCTGAAGGCTGAAACCATGTTTTCAGGTAACCGGGCCGGTCGTTGTGATCCCAGCTCCATGAAATAGCCCGTCTGCCGGCCAAAGCAGTGCACAGCATCCCCCTGCACGATCTCATAGTTCATCGTCCACTTTGTGGCACCGATTTTCTCCATCCAGATTCGCCCCTGTGGCTTGTCATGGATAGTCAGCGGCTTACGGTACTCCGCCTCCACCTGCATGAGGACCGGGGATAGCCCGTCTGCAATCATGCGCTCAAAGGGGTAATGCACATCAAGGAAGTAGTGCCGCATGTCCTCGAACCAGCGGATATAGACAATATTGCTGACATACCCCATGGCATCGACATCGTAGGCGTGTATGTATATGTCTGCTTCTACAAGCAGCGGTTTTTCACTCATGGTACAATCCTGTGCTCTTGAATTAAATGTGCAGCAGCCCGGGGCCGTTACCCTGTAAGTATACAGGTTTATGGAACTTTGTCATTACTGAGGATACATTTCCAGATCTGCCTGGTTGTAGGGTATCGCTCCTCACTGGCCTAGAAGATAAGCCGGGGATTATTGGATCACGACGGTCACTCTTATGGGCACACTCCAGGAACCACGGAGTACTTAGCTGACTGGTATTTACAGGCATACTCCCGGTATGACTGCCATCTTCACTTGTCATTATCTTTACTACTTACCGCTGTTGGGAGTATTCTGTTGTCATGAAGACACTATGGAGCGAGCAGGACATTCCCGATCTCAGCGGCAGGGTTGCCGTCATCACGGGAGCCAACAGCGGTATCGGGTATGAGACTTCCCGGGTACTTGCCCGGCATGGCATGCAGGTGGTGATGGCCTGCCGGAACATGGAACGGGCCATCCGGGCCCGATCATCCATACTGGCGGAAAACCCTCATGCTGCTGTCTACATCATGGAGTGCGATACCTCAAACCACGTGCTCGTCCGTGACTTTGCCTTACAGTTCAGGGTGCGGTACCCCAGGCTGGATCTCCTTGTCAACAATGCCGGAATCATGATGGCCCATGACCATCCTCCGGAACTGGGGTATGAGGTACAGTTCGGTGTCAACCATCTCGGACACTTCCTGCTGACCGGCTTGCTGCTTGATGTGCTTGCCAACACGACGGATTCACGGGTGCTCTCGCTCTACAGCATCGCCTATATCCTGGCCATGGCACAGATCAGGCGGGCTACCGGGCAGCCGAAGCGGCCGTACAGCTCTCTCGGGGCCTACAGCCGCTCCAAGCTGGTAAATCTCATCTTTGCCGTGGAACTTGAGAGACGGCTGAAGGCCAATCACTATACTGTCGAATCCATTGCCGTGCATCCGGGTATCACGGTGACGAAGCTCATCGGTCATTTCAACTCACGGCTCTATGATACCGCAGTGCGGCCGGTTCTGCTCTCTCTGGGACAGGGCCTCACAGCGGGAACCCTGCCGATCCTGCGTGCCGCAACCGACCGCAGTCTCACCGGGAAGGATATCATCGGACCCGACGGATTTCTCGGGATACGGGGCAATCCCGTATCCGTCTCACCCTTCAGAAGAGCGTTACATCCGAAATGGGGCAGGCGGCTCTGGGATACCTCGCAGCGTCTTTCCGGGATACGCTATCTCTGAGGCACCAGTGTAATGGGAACTCCTGTCTCCAGGTAGGAACTCAGGGCCTTGGCCACTCCTTCAAGCTGCCCCTGCTTGCCCTCCGGGGCATGGCTGCCGGCATGGGGGGACATCACGACATTACGCAGGGTATGGAAGGGCAGCCGGGACCCGGTTGCCTCGGGATGCTCCCTGGAGGGATAGAGATACCAGACATCAAGCCCGGCACCACGCAGGCCATCCGGAGCAGTCAGCGAATCATAGAGGGCCTGCTCCTCGACCACATCACCACGGCCGACATTGATGAGCACCGAGCGTGAGAGCAGCCCAATGTTCCCGGCATGAATGAGCTGCTTCGTCTCAGGGGATTCCGGCAGGGCCACAAAGACGATATCCCCGAAGGAGAGCGCTTCAGTGAGGTTATCGGTTACCGCCGAGAAATACATTGGCACTTCGCAGTTCCGGCGGAATCCCAGAATAGTGCAGCCAAAACCCTGCAGCAGTTTCGCTATTCCCCGTCCGATATCACCGGTACCGAGAATGGAGACATTGCGCCCCAGCATTGAGTACCAGTAGTCAAAGGGCTCATGGGGATTGCCTGTCCTGTGCCAGTTTCCCTTGCCCATATCGTTGTGGAACTCCACAACACGCCCACATACGGCCATTGCAAGGGCAACTGCCCGTTCGGCAACAATCGGCCCGTTCCCCGGAGCATTGGCCACCATGATACCGCGGGATTGGAAGAGCTTTAGGTCGACATGGGCTGTCCCGGTAAAGGGTATGATCAGCAATTTGAGGTGCGGTGCCGCTTCGATATCGTCGGCAGAGGGATTGGCCGCTATCAGCACTTCACATTCAGGAAGTGCAGCCCTGTAGCTCTCCCTACTTTCAGCAAAGATGAACTCATAGTTCCGGTATTGCTGCTTCAGGGGATCAATGATTTCGGGAAACTCCATGACAAGATGGTTGAAAAAGAGAATATTCATTTTCCGATTATAGCCTTCCGGGGCCGGGTGATGCAATAAAGAAGCGGCAGGATGCCAGCCTACTCGCTTTACAGCACCTCCAGAAAATCGACCCCTGTAATCTCATGCATATCCCTGATCACTTTCAGTTCGTTCCGGATTCCCCTCTCCTCTTCAGGGGAGAAGTTCCTGAAGGGGCTGCGGCAGTACCCGGCATCCACTCCCATCCAGGAAAGTGCCCGTTTCATGATCCCGATATGGTTCTTCTGCGTTGCATACATGATGATGATATTCGCTGTACGCTGCCGCGCTTCAGCCAGTTTCAGGTCATGCACCTTCAGGGCATGATACATATCGATAAAGAGCTCAGGCATCAGATTGTAGAATGACCCGATTATTCCGTCAGCCCCGAAAGAGAGGCCGGACATGGCCATCTCATCACATCCGGAATAGACAATGAATTGACTGCCAAGCTCCTCCTTCATGCGCATCATCTCGAAATGCGTGGTTGCGGTATACTTGATCCCCTTAACCCCCGTAAGGGTAGCAAAGCGCCGTATCTGCTCATATCCGACCAGTCCGGCCAGCGGGATATTGTAGACGATCATCGGCAGCGAGGTGGACCCGGTTATATCCCGGTAGTAGTTGAACACATCGTCATTGTCAAATTTCCAGTAAAAGGGAGGAACTGACGATATCGCATCGGCACCGGCCCTCTCCGCGTGCCGGGCAAGGTCAATTGATATCTTCGTGCCGATAGCCCCGATATGGACGATGATGGGTACCCGTCCGGCTACCTGATCAATTACCGTGTCCACAACGATTTTTCGCTCATCGGGAGTCATCAGGAAGCCCTCCCCGGTACTGCCGGTGAGGTAGAGTCCGTTCACTCCCTTGCCCAGCAGGTGATCCACAAGGTTTCGTATCCCCCGCTCACTGAAATTCTCGTCCCTGTCAAAAGGTGTTACCAGTGCAGGAATCACCCCCCTGATCTCTTCGTATGAAAATATTGCCATACTGTTATCCTCGTTATGTTTTTCTTTGTGATCTGGTACCCGTCATTTCAGCTGCTCTTCCGCGAAATGGCAGGCGGAGAAGTGGTCATGTCCGTT
>CAZSBC010000190.1:0-4989 GCA_964605195.1 uncultured Spirochaetales bacterium
CTGGAGAATGAAGTGCAGCCGGAACTCCTAACCGTTGACGGAGTACCGATAGAAGCGCAGACCGCCGAGCAGCTCATCAGCCATCTTGAGGAGTACCTCTCAAAGGGGTTGATCCGTCGCTACAACTTCGAGAAACCGTTGGCTGACAGAAGCCACAAGGAGCTGCTGCAGCTGGTAGAGGAGAAGATCGTCAACCCCACCGTCATCAGGAGCTGGTCTCTGGAGGAGGCCATCTTTGAAAACGGTAAAATTGCTGCTTTCTTTGCCGAGAACCCTCAGGCTGAACGTCGTTTCAGGGCCTGGCTTCATCCAAAATTTCTGGTGACCCCCCAATCTTCCGTGCCCGAGAATGCCGGAGTCAGAACGGCAATCCTCGGTTCCCTCTGGATCATTCTCATCACCTTCATCTTTGCCTTCCCCTTCGGCATCGGAGCTGCTGTCTACCTTGAAGAGTATGCTAGCAAGGGATGGCTGCACCGCATCATCCAGACGAATATCTACAACCTTGCCGGAGTACCCTCAATCATCTACGGACTGCTCGGTCTGACAGTATTCGTGCGGTTCCTGGTTCCCGTTACCAGCGGCACCATCTTCGGTGTGACCGACCCATCCACTGCGAACGGCAGGACGATACTATCAGCCGGATTTACCCTCGGGCTGCTGATCCTGCCGATTATCATCATAAATACCCAGGAGGCACTGCGTGCCCTTCCTGATTCACTGCGGCAATCGAGTTATGGCCTCGGAGCGACACGCTGGCAGACAATCCGCCACCATCTGCTGCCGAACTCCTTCGAGCGCATCATGACCGGCACGATCATCGCCCTTTCCCGTGCAATAGGTGAAACCGCCCCGCTGGTGGTGGTCGGTGCCTCCACCTTTGTATCTCTCGACCCTTCCGGCCCGTTCTCAAAATTCACGACGCTTCCCATCCAGATCTACCAGTGGTCGGCAAGACCGCAGGGAGAGTTCAGGAATATCGCAGCAGCTGCCATACTGGTTCTGCTGGTCCTGCTGCTGGGAATGAATTCGTTTGCCATATATTTTCGAAACCATTATGCCAAGAAACGCTTTTCCCAGTGAGAGGATACATATATCATGGAAACAGAACAGCTAACAACAAAACAATACCTCAGTACAAGGAACCTGAATATCTGGTATGGTGACTTCCATGCGGTGCAGGATGTCAACCTTGATTTCCCCCGCAACATGATCACTGCGCTGATAGGTCCTTCCGGTTGCGGCAAGAGTACCGTGCTCCGCAGCCTCAACCGCATGAATGATCTCATTCCCACAGCAAGAATCGGGGGGGAGGTACTCTTTCACGATGCGAACATCTACGATGCCTCCATTGATCCGATATTGCTGCGTAAGAAGATCGGGATGGTCTTTCAGAAACCAAACCCCTTTCCCAAAAGCATCTATGACAACGTGGCATGGGGTGCAAAGATCAATGGCTTCAAGGGCAATATGGATGAGCATGTGGAAAAATGCCTGGTGCAGGCAGCTATCTGGGATGAGGTAAAGGATAAACTCTCCCAGAACGCCTTCAGCCTCTCAGGCGGGCAGCAGCAGCGGCTCTGCATTGCCCGGGCTCTGGCGGTAGAGCCAGAAATCCTTCTGATGGATGAGCCGGCATCGGCACTGGATCCTATTGCAACCTCGAAGATTGAGGATCTGGCACTGGAGCTGAAGGAGAAGTATACGGTAATTATTGTGACGCACAATATGGGCCAGGCTTCACGGATCTCGGATTATACTGCCTTCTTCATGGTTGACGCAGAAAGAACCGGTTATCTTGAGGAGTGGGACAAGACAGATATCATTTTTCTCAATCCGAGCAAAAAAAGAACGGAAGACTATATTTCCGGTAAATTCGGCTGATAGACAGCATGCTGTCAAAATCGGCGACATTGTACTATACTGTTTATGGTAAAAGGAAGAACCTGTTATGATGCACAGACAACATCTGGTAACAAGAATAAGCGACCTTGATAGGGACATACTCAATCTGGGTATAACTGTCGGGGAGGCCATGTCCAAGGCAATAGCTGCCCTGAAGGATAATGATCTTGATGCTGCCGATGCGATAATTACGGCCGATGAGCAGATCAATGCCCTCGAACGCACAATCCAGGATGATATCATCCTGCTGATCGCCACTGAACAACCGGTTGCGGGTGATCTGCGTCATATCATCACTGCCTTCAAGATCATCTCGCAGCTGGAGCGCATGGGTGATCATGCTGTCCATATTGCCAAGGAGACTCTCAGGCTCGGCAAGACTGAGTACCTGAAGCCGCTCATCGATATTCCAAGAATGGCTGAAATCGGCATGGATATGCTGCATCGGTCCCTGGGAGCCTTTGTCGATTCCGATGCGGATTCTGCAAAGGTAATTGCAGCCTTGGATGATAAAGTGGATGATCTGCGTGATCAGGTTAACCGCGAACTGCTTACCTTCATGCTCGAAGACAGCAAGCAGATCAAGCAGGTTAACGCATTCATGTTCATCACCCGCTGGCTGGAACGATTTGCCGACCATGTCACAAATATCTGCGAGTGGATAATCTATGATTCCACTGGAGAGCATGTGGATCTGAATGTCTAGGAGACTGTTATGTCCGGTGAACTTATCCTGGTAGTCGAAGACGAGGCTGAAATCAGCCAGTTGATTGAATTCAACCTCACGCAGGCGGGATACTCGGTATCTTCCGCCGCTTCCGGTGAGGAGGCCTTAGAGAAAGTCAAGCATAGCCAACCGGATCTCATAGTACTCGATCTCATGCTACCCGGCATTGACGGAATGCAGGTTTGCAGGGAGCTCTTCCCCTACAATATTCCGATACTCATGCTGACAGCCAAGAGTGACAATGCCGATATTGTCCTCGGTCTGGAGATGGGAGCCGACGACTACATGACAAAACCGTTCAGTCCGCGGGTGCTTACCGCCCGAGTGAAAGCGGTGCTGCGAAGAAAATCCAGACGGTCTGATGCCGCTGATCGAACTATGCAGCCTGTGGTGTCACACCGCGGGATTACCGTTGACTCTACACGGCATTCGGTGAAGGCCCATGAAAGAGTAATAGATCTGAGTGCCACTGAATTCAGTATTCTCGCATTTCTCGTGCAGAATCCCGGCTGGGTATTCTCCCGCGGCCAGATCATTTCAGCCTGCAAGGGAACTGATTATCCGGTTACAGAACGTTCGGTGGATGTCCAGATTCTCTCCATCCGAAAGAAACTCGGTGAATCCGGATCATTGATTGAAACAGTGCGCGGAATAGGATATCGTATGGCTGAATAGCCAGAAAAACAGCTTGGAAGGAGTATTATGACGGCAAAACGAATAAGATCCCTTCTCTACCCCCGCATTGCAGCTACCGTTGCCGGCATACTTCTCCTCTGTGCCATTCTTGTCCTTACCCTCTCCCGGAACTTTGTCCGCGAGCAGAGTGTGTCGAACCTCAGGGAGATCTCCACCATTCTCGACAACATACTCCATGATCAGCGCTATACCGGCAGCACCGCTGATTTCTCCCTGCAGGAGATTGTCGGCGATATTGCAAAGGAGTCATCAACCCGGATCACATACATTTTCCCCGACGGAACAGTGATTGCCGATTCGCAAGAGGATCCGGTTTACATGGACAATCACCGCACACGCCCTGAAGTCCTCCGGGCTCTGTCGGGTATCCCGGCTTCAGTCATCCGCTACAGTGATACCCTGGAAATTGATATGCTCTATTATGCCGTACCGGTATCTTCCGATACCTCCGGGGATATTGAGGCAATTCTCCGTGTTGCGGTGCCCTTCCGTGAAATGCGCAACACCTTTTCGGTAGTGGTGTGGTACCTGGTAATCGGCAGCATCTTCTTCATAGTTCTCTCCATTCTGCTGATTCTCTTCATCGATAAGCGCATTGAAAAACCGCTGATCCAGCTCTCAGAAGAGGCCGGAAGATACCAGAAGCTCCAGTTTGAGGCCCTACAGCCCATTCAAACACCTTCAGTCGAGATACAGACTCTCGGCAGATCCCTGCGTGTGATGGCCAGGGAGCTTGAACAGACCATAGCGGCTATCACTGATCAGAAAATTGAAATCCAGTCGATACTTGATTCCATGGACAACGCCATGCTGGTTCTGAATTCGCACGGAAGGATTATTCGCTCCAACCCTGCTGCCGAGCGCATGTTCAGTGCAGAGAGCCCTGAGGCACTGCTCAGCCAGTACTATATGCGGATTGTCCAGAATACGGCCCTCAATGCAATATTAGAGCCGGTCATCCGGGCAGCTAATCCATATGACGATCTGACATCCCGTAAGTTTGATTTCACCTATAACGACCGGCAGTATCAGGTCTATCTTTCCATCATCGGGAACAGCCCGGAGAGAAACATCCTGATCGTCTTCAACGATATCACCAGGCTGCTGCACCTTGAAAAGGTGCGCAGTGATTTTGTTGCGAATGTCTCCCATGAGCTCAAGACCCCGGTCACTTCGATCAAAGGATTCACCGAGACGCTCCTCGACCAGGATATCAAGCCTGATGACGACTCCTTCAAACGGTTTCTCACGATCATCCATGCCCAAACCGACCGTCTTCAGGCAATTATCGAGGATCTGCTGACCCTCTCCATGCTTGAACAGGACGATGACATAGATGATCTGCAGCTGGTTAACGTGCAGTCACTCATCAGGGATTCAGTAGCAGTCTGTGTAGAACGCCCCCGGTTCAGTGAACGAACGGTACAGATCAATTGCAGTGATTCACTGCAGCTGCGATGCAATCCGTTGCTGATCGAGCAGGCAATCATAAACCTCGTCGACAATGCACTGAAATACAGTGACCCTTCGACTGAGGTTGAAGTATCCTGCCATGCGTCGGGACATTCGCTTGCCATCTCCGTGCGTGATCATGGATTCGGTATCCCTGAAGAGCTGCAGGCCCGTATTTTCGAGCGTTTCTTCCGGATTGACAAGGGAAG
>CAZSBC010000191.1:0-4882 GCA_964605195.1 uncultured Spirochaetales bacterium
CGCAGATAAAAAAAGCCTTTGACCCCGATAACATCATGAACCCGGGAAAGGTGGCTTCGGTATAAGGGGTAGATTGTCCCTTTCTGAATGCGGAGAATATCCAATATAGTCATCCCCTGCTGTGCCATTGTTGCCTTGCACCCATCCAATGTTTGCCTCATGACCGTGTGTATATTTCCTGATATTGATCTATGCAATAGACATACCAACCTGCCATGTGACATTGTTTTCACTCCGCTCTTATGTACATGATATGTATGAAGATTTCCCATTGTATGGATTTCGAGTCAGTATCTGGAGAACATCATGGCAAGCAAACCGAACATAGTACTGTTTATTACCGATGATCATGCAGCTTGGGCCAACAGCTGTTACGGGGATCCTCATGTGCATACCCCGAATCTTGATTTTCTGGCACGGCATGGGATTGTCATGGAGAATTCCTTTACTCCCACACCAGTCTGCTCCCCAGCCAGGGCAAACCTTTTTACCGGAAGATATGCATCGCAGCATGGCATACATGACTACCTCGGCAGCTCGGAGGAGTTTGCTGCCGACACATACTGGCTGCAGCATGAAGAGACCCTTCAGCAACTGCTGCAGCAGCAGAACTACCAGACTGCAGTCATTGGCAAGTGGCATCTGGGACAGGAGCACATCAGTAAAACCGGGTTCGACTACTCCTTCACCATAGGTACCGCCTACCCAATCCTGCATAATGCACCACGGACCTTTTACCGGGAAGATCAACCGGTGTACTGCAGGGGTCCTCTCACCCGGACCATTACCAGGGAATCTCTCCGCTTCCTCAAGGAGAGAAACACAGCACAGCCGTTCCTCCTTACTGTCGGGCACTATACCACCCACAGTCCCTGGGAAGGTCACCCTGAACGGCTGGCAGAATCATACCGCAGAAAGCATATCTGCTCACGGGACAACGGACTGCACTACCCCTTCGGCATACAGCGCAATGAATCCCTTGACAGGACCAGGTACAATCCTACTGAGGCCCTCTGTCAGTACTACGCTGCTGTATCGCAGATAGATGAATCGGTCGGGGCAGTTATGGATGAACTATATGGCCAAGGTATCCTGGATGACACTCTGTTCATCTACACTTCCGATCACGGCCTCAACTGCGGTGACCACGGATTGTGGGGAAAAGGCAATGCAACCTACCCGTTGAATATGGTGGAACAGTCCATCCGCATCCCTCTCATTCTACACTCGCCGGGTCGTCTCCTCGGCCGTCAGCGCAGAGCGGAATATGTCAATCACACTGATCTCTTTCAGACAATCCTGGCGATGGCGGGCATTGATACCGGCCAACTGGATTCCGGCAGAAACTATCCCGGCAGAAACTTTCTTCCGATACTGACTAACGAGCAATCCGCTGCAGGATGGGAAAACATCCATTACGGAGAATACGGTCCGGTTCGCATGGTACAGACTCCTGATTACAAGCTCATACAGCATCCCGGGGATACAGATTCATTGCTCATTGATCTCAGGAATGATTCGGAAGAGCTTAACAATCTGTACCTGGATCCCGCATACAGAGAGATACGGAATGCGCTGATAAAAAAGATTGAGCGTTTCTTTGCCGTCCACACTTCCGATGAGTTTGACGGTGTGAAGCAGCTTGAAAAACTGCCGAAATACAATATGCTTGAGGCATGGGATCCCGGACAGAAAAACAGCAGGGAAATGGATACACCTGCACTATGAATCGGGATAAGCCCGACCAGAAAGAGGATACGAATGGACCCAACCAGAAGACCTAATATCCTGATAATCGTTACCGACCATCAGCTTCACTACCGCCACGGCTGGGATGACGGAGAGAGACCGCTCCGTCCGTATTTTGATGCGCTCGCAGAAGAGAGCATCATCTTCAACCGCGCCTATTCCGTAACCCCGCTCTGCGGCCCGGCCCGCCGCTCACTCCTGACAGGACTCTATCCCCACACGCACAAGCAGTACCACAACCAGACAGATCAGCCCTTCACCAAGGAGGTATACTCTTCCGTTCTTTCTCAACATGGTTATGATAACTACTACTTCGGCAAATGGCATGCTGGGCCGGGGTCAGCGTTGGATTATGACTGCAGGGGATTCTCCCCCGAATTCTACGGGAATCCCTACATCACCGAGGAGTATGCCGCTTACTGCGCTCGAAACGACCTTCCGGCCGCACAGCACGCTATTGACTACTACTTCTGGAACAGCTCCTCCCGCTCCACATTTACCGGTCTTGACACTGGAGTCCTGGACTACACTTGTCACTACTCATGGTGCGGCGAACCCTGCGTGGGAACGACAACTACCCCAAAGGAGACCCATGAAGGCTATTTCCTTGCTGACCTAGCCTGCCGACAGCTGGAACAGCTGGCAGTAGAACCGGAGCGTCCCTTCTCCCTGCGAGTGGATTTCTGGGGTCCTCACCAGCCCTACTTTCCCACACCTGAGTTTATCGATCTATACGATCGAACAGGTATAAAAGAGTACGGCAGTTTCCGGGACACACTGGAAAACAAACCGGAAGTGTACCGGAATATGAACCAGCCTATTGCCGATGAACGGGGCAAGCTGATTGTTCCAAGCATCTATGGATGGGATACCTGGCAGGAGATCATGGCCAGGGTATATGCCCAGAGTACCATGACCGATGACGCAGCGGGTAGAATCCTGCAGACACTGAAGGAAACTGGGCTCTATGATGATACTCTCATTATCTATACAAGCGATCATGGTGACGGTATCGGGTCGCACGGGGGACAGTTTGATAAGGGCAGCTTCATGACAGAGGAGACGATCAGGGTTCCTCTTGCAGTCAAGCTGCCTGGCAGTGCCTACGGAGGGAGCTGCAGCAATGCGCTTGTACAGACCATTGATCTGGCTCCGACTATCCTTGATGGCGCCGGTACTGGCTTCTCAGCACCGGTTCAGGGTACGAGTCTGCTGCCGCTCTGCAGGCAGGAACAACGCGGTAGGGAAACAATGCTCCTGGAAAGCTACGGTCAGGGCTATCGGGACAGGAAGAAGTCACGTACACTGATCACAGGCGACTACAAGTATACAGTCAATGAAGATGACATTTCCGAGCTGTACCATCTTGCAGAAGATCCATATGAGCTGCATAATTTACGGGATACCCAGCCACTGGAAGATGAACTGCGTATGTGCCTGCGGGAGGAACTGCAGGCATACAACGACGAAACGGGGCTAATGCTGCTTTCAGAATCGATTCAGCACTGAATACGGGGAAATAACCCATGGGGAACGGGATTCGTGAGATTATCAGCGCCCATCCATGGCTGCAGGATCTTACTGCAACCATGCCAAAGCGCTTTCTTGCATCAATGGAGGTGATCTCCTGCCCTGCCCGAACCAAGATCATCACAAAGGGAACCGAGAACCCCTACATCTACATCCTCATCCAGGGTAATAACCGCGTAATCAATGAATTCAGTAATGGAAGAGTCTTTGAGTTTTCCACTACCTCCTCGCAGAATACCAGCGGAAAGGCTTTCAGCGGACTGCTTGAATTCTTTTCCGGCTATTCCACGGCAGCCTCAACCGTAGAAACTGCTGGAAAATCGACCTATATACGGTTGCGAAAGAGTGTTCTCCGGCAATGGCTGGAAGAAGATCCGGCTGCGTTCAGGAAAATCGTCCGGATATTCGCACGCCAGATGTATCCCACCTTGAATGCGCAGGGAAAAATGGTGATCTACTCAGGACTCTATTCCCTGGTGAATTATCTGGTTCTGAACTACCAGGAGTCCACCTTCCGTACCGGCAGTGCGATCATTCCCGCCACTCGCGAAGAGATATCGCAGGAACTGGGAATCAGCATCCGTACCATGTACCGTCTCTGTGCCGATCTGGCCAACAGGGATATGATATCCGTTGTGAAGAAGAAAATCTGCATTTCACGCCGTCAGATGAAAGATCTCATCACCTTTCTCGACGATGAAGAAGACTCCATCTGCTGATACCGTTCCGGGAAGATCAGCAGCAGTCAGGTGAAAAAGGTGGCAACATGCCACATGGCATTGTACGCTGCTGGTTCTGTTCTATAATGAGCATCACAAGGAAACTCTCTATGTCGTATAAAAAGAAATAGAGAACGGGCTTGACCAAGTCAACACATGCCAATTCCTGGAATTGGCTCAATCAACGGAGGACTTACGATGAAAAAAGGTATCATTGCTTTGTTACTGATCGCGGTACTCAGCATCTCTTCTGTCTGGGCAGGCGGGGAGAGTGAAAAGAAAGAGACAGAATCGGGTGAGCTGAAGCTGTTTCTGCCCCAAAGCCCTGGTCTGGTACAGGGATTCCAGGCTGTAGCCGATGCCTTCATGGCAGAGAATCCTGCTGTTGAGGCAACCATCCGATCAGTACCGTTCAACAAGTACAAGGAACAGCTGCAGGTCATGTGGTCGTCCAATGAGGTTGATGACATCATCACCGCGGGATCACCGGAAATCAGGAACTATGCATACTACGGTGGGCTTGAGCCGCTGAATGATATTCTTCCCGAATCCGATTATGATCAGTTTTTACCTTCAGCCATAGAGGCTGTTACCTATGATGGCTCAATATATGCGTATCCCTTCCGGGAAGCCTGCTCTGCTATGTACTACAATAAGAGTTACTTCGTCATGGCTGGTATCACCGCCCCTGCCATCGATTCACCATGGACCTGGGATGAATGGCGTGCAAATGTGGAGATTGTCCGGGACACCGTGAAAGACCGGACGGGAAAGGATATCTGGGGGCTCGTTTTCCTCAGCAACCCTGCCAGAGGAGACTTCTGGATAACTCCCATGATTAGAAGCGCCGGCGAGAAGGGCTCCCCGACCTACCAGGCTGTCTC
>CAZSBC010000192.1:0-4867 GCA_964605195.1 uncultured Spirochaetales bacterium
AGCATGGGGTGGCGTGAGCGTAGTTCCCACCAGACAAAGACAGCTAATATGGTCGCACCAACACTGAGCGAGATGATAACAGAGCCCTCAGTCCAGCTCTCCTCCCCCGCCTTGATGATGCCATAGACCAGTGAGAACAATCCGGCGACGGACAAGACTACCCCTGTCAGGTCCAGCCTGGGAGCGCTTTCATCCTTTGATTCCCGGATGGACAGATACCCTCCTGCAAACGCAATGATTGCCACGGGGATATTGAAAAGGAACACCGAGTACCACTCGAAGTGTTCCAGCAAGGCTCCGCCTATGACCGGACCGATCCCGTAACCCAGTGCATAAAAACCGGCCCAGATGCCGATCGCCTGCGCTCGCTCCTTCGGGTCCGGGAAGCCGGCCCTGATGATCGAAAGTGTCTGAGGAGTGGTAATTGCACCCCCTATGCCCATGAGAGCCCGGCAGGCTATGAGCATGCCCATTGAGGTGGACAATGCTGCTGCCAGCGAGCTGACACCAAAGAGGATCAGGCCCGCCTGGAACATGCGCTTGCGGCCAAAGCGGTCGCCGAGGGTTCCCATCGTCAGCAGCAGTGCCGCAAATGACAGAAGGTAGGCATTGACCGCCCATTGCAACTGGCTGGTACTGGCCGTGAACTCCTTGGAAATGGCCGGCAGCGCCAGGTTGAGAATGCCATCGTCAATTCCCAGGATCAGTACGGCCAGACACAGAAAGGCTACAGCAACCCAGGGCCCGCGGTCTCTTGTTTTTTCTTCCCTCATGATAATGGGCAGCATGCCCGTTTTGATTAGACCGTGATCTGCACCTGGGAATTATGAAGGAATACCGTATCTCCGGATCACTCCTTTAGCACCAGCTCGGGATGCGATTTTTCGACCATGCGTTTGATGCCGTCCCGCCAGTCTGTTTTAGTTACACCAACGAGCTCTTTCATCCTGGTGGTATCGGCAATGATACTCTCGAGTGTCTGGTCCGTATACGCAAATTCTACGTTTTTCCCCACCAGCTGCCCGATATATTCACACCAGTCTTCAACGCTGACCTGATCCTTTCCGGCCCAGTTCACTATGGTTGCCGGGACGCTGGCCCCGTCAAGCAGCCCGGGTATGGTTCCAATGATGTCGTCGCTGTTTATGGGGCTGTACATGCTTGGTTTGTTGGTATGAACGGTGATCGGCTGACCCCCAAGGATCATCTCCATGTGGAAATACGGCCAGCCGAAGTTATCTCCGTAAGGAACGTTCAAACGGGCGATAATTGTGGGAATGTTCCATTGTCTGGCCGCAAAACGGGCTACTCCTTCTGCGGCGATCTTGCAGATACTGTAGGCAGGCATAATAGCCCTGTGGTTATCCCCCAGCGGATCCGTTTCTTTGAGTGGTGTATGGTCGTTAAACTGGTAGACACCAGTTGTGGAGCAGTGCAAGAAGGCTTTGACATAGCGGCAGTGGCTCATGAGAAGGCCCAGCCCTTCAACGATAGTGGTGATGGTTCTGTCAAAGTCCGGTTCATAGCTTACGGCAAAGTTGAGCGCATAATCAAAGTCATTAGGGACCTGGCTGAAATCAGGATTGGCCAGATCGAACTTCACGCACTTTATGCCGTTTTCTTCAAGCTGGTCTTTAACTTTAGGCTTGCTGAAACGGGCAAGCCCCCAGACATCGTTATCCCTGGCCAGCGCCAGGGCAACCGAATTGGCCACCATCCCGGTGAGCCCGGTGATCAGGATCCTTTTTCCCTGTAATGATGTTCCGCCCATCTTGATACCTTCCTCCAATCATGAATGGTTTATTATTGATATAGCTTTCCGGGCAGGCGAATACTCGCCGACCTTTAGAAATGAAGTATCTCTTCGTCCTTTACTCCCTCAGGTATAAAATCTTGGGGTCTGTCTTCTACCATTTTTATGGCGCCGGGTACGCAAGCCAGTTCGCATACTCCACATCCGTAGCATTTTTCCGGATCAAGCACCGCTTTGATCACATCATGGCCCGGAACCGGTTTCATGTCGATGGCGCTGAACTGACATCGGCTGACGCAATACTTGCAGCCGTTACATGCTTCAACGTTGATCTCGGCTTCAAACCGGCTGGGCGATAATATTTTGGGAAGTGACCCGACCTTGAGACCTGGATCGAGTACCATGCAGGCGCAGCCACAGCAAAAACAGATAAACTCGAGGTTATCTGTAAGGGAGATATTGGTAACTGTGGGAACCAGTCCGGCGCCAAGGGATGTCATGGCGATGGAAAAAGCCTCATCCGCACTGACTTTCCTGCCGCTGCCTCGATACAGGTCGAATTCGGCCCGGCCCTTGAACTGCATACATACATCGCGCGGGTGGTGGCAAATGTCCGCTCCCACCCGGCAGCAGCAGTTACGTATGGTGATCAGGTCTCTGTTCGCATCAATTATCTCGGTTATGCTCTCACATGACATCAGTGATTGCCCTGAAGGAAGGGATTTTTCTGCCGGAATGACTCTAAGCAGGCGGTCTTCAAAGAACTCATAGAACCCGCCGATCTCTTTCCACCATTGCTCCCCTCTGTAAAGATTCATCCACAATTCGGGCATGTCCTCGGCAATATACTGCGGGGCGCTGGACAATATATTGTCATGCAGAATAGCCGGGATGTTGGTGAACTGGAACTTCTCCGGCGATAGTTTATCGGGATTTCGGGACAGGAGCCCCCGCTGAGCCAGGCCCAACACCTTCTCTTCGACTGCCTTTATGTCCATATTGAATTTGGCTGCCATATCTTCGAAAGAGGTCGGCAACTCCACTACAAAACGGGCCTCTTCACTCGATAAGGCGCGTTCCAGTATTCGGTACATGCCTTCGGAATCCGGCATCCCGCTGATCTCTGCCAGCCGCTGTAAGTGTTTATCTCTTTTCATTGTTCCCCTACTTCGTTCATTAATTTATCCACCAGCAATACCGGAGGACAGCCGCTATTCAGGACCCTTCTCGACGGGCAGCCAGTCGCTCACCCTGATCAATTCCTTGGCCGGACCATCTATCTCATATATCGCCAGGAGATCGGCGGCTACCCTTTTGTCCGGGCCCCAGCTCGAACGGGTAAGGCCATCCCATACCAGCTTCGCTGACAGCATTCCCTCGTAGAGGGCCTGGGTGTCAAGGTTCTCAGGGCCAACAGCTTCGGCAGCATGCCTGATGCCCTCCATCAGTAATATGCCATTGCCCAGGGAGTTGTATCCCGTGCCCTGGGCAGTGAATTCCTCAATTTGATCTGCGCGGTATTCCTGCAGCAGTTGATTTACCAGATTGGGAAACTCCGCATCCTCGGTCCGCCACTCGGTCAATGAGATGAACAGCATTCCATCAAGCTTGGGCCAGAGCTGCATGTCCTCTACCAGCGAAAACCAGGACATGGCAGAATCGGTTCCGATGAATGTCGTATTCTCGAAGCCTGCTGCCAAGTAATCCCGGGCAAACATTGGCATCGCGTTGGGTACCGACACATAGTCCAGTTCCCCAAGCTGCTCCACTTCGGCCGTCCACGACATTGTGCTGACGGGGGTTACCAGGCCGCGTACCCATTCCATTCGCTCAGGGTACAGTTCGGCATATTTTTCCATCTGTTCCCACAGGATGGGGTGGCCGTCGGTTTCCCAGGCAGCCCCGCCAACCCGGGCCGGCCCCTTCGTCTCCCAGTCCCAGTGGTTTTCCATGATCCATTTGATAAGGGTCCAGCCCTGAAGGTCCATGGTGGGGGACGAGAGGAACACATACCCGGGAGGATCCAGGATTGCCGGGTCACAATTGGAGAGAAACAGTGGGAACTCGTCTATATTTGCGTGTTCCGCAAGTGATAACGCTGTTGCTGCGAACCACCCGATGATCAGATCGGCGCCTCTCCCCTTCAGCCACTCCCAGCCCGGTATGTCCCGGGAGGGGTCGGCCTGGGTATCATACTCTATTACCTCTACCTCGACCCCCGGGATCAGGTTGTTCTCGTTGTAGTACCTGGCTGCATCCTTTAATCCTGCGTTTACCGGTGGCATGGCCACCGATGCCGGCCCGGTCAGGTCGGTGAGATTACCGATGGTGATCTTCACTTTATCGGCAGGTTCGGTTGGCTCCTCGGGTGGCTCTGCCGTTGGTTCCGCTGTTGGTTCCACCGGCGGAGCAGTCGGTGCTGCCGTCGGTACTGCTGTCTCGTCATCGTCACCACAGGCAGCGACCAGCGGCAATAGCAACAACAGAGAGGCCAGGATCAGGGTTGCCATCTTGATCGAGATTTTCATCGTTTTACCTCCTTGTGATTTTCTGTTTTGGCGTTTGGAGTCTCTTATATCACAATGGGTTCCAGTTGCAGCGATTGCCGGTTCCTGTGTGCCCTATAGGCGCCCGACCTTTGACGTCTGATGGATGGCTTCACGAATGCCCCCTTGCCTCGGCAGGGTCTGAAAAGAGGATCAGGATACTTTCAGAATTGGTAGGGGATCTTTATGAAATAATCCCCACTCTTCCTACTGATCCCTTTGCCCAACTCCTTGCATGATTAAACCGGCTTTAACGTATTCCCGATTGTTTATAACGTGTATGCACAGACAAAACGGTTTTTAAACCGGCATAATCCCACCGCCATCAACCACGATGAGTTGCCCTGTAATGAACTGTGCATCTTCACTGGGAAAGTACACTGCTGTACCGGTAATGGCTTTGGGTTGAACCGTTCTTCCCATAGCAGTCATATAAATTAAGATTGAATAGGCTTCAGGCTCAATGCTTCGAAGTCACACCCGACAACACACACTCCGCAGCCATAACACCTATCGGGATCTACACTGGCTACAAGTTTCCCAGGAACCATCTCGATAGCCCCGAGAG
>CAZSBC010000193.1:0-4776 GCA_964605195.1 uncultured Spirochaetales bacterium
ACCCTTGGCATCTGCTGGGGAGGGCTGGCCCTGGCAAAGTACATGGGAATCGAGAAGGTGCGTTATCAGGAAAAACTCTTCGGGGTGTACCGACTGAAGAATCTCAACCGGGAGCACCGTATCACCGGTGACATGGATGATGAGTTCTGGTGCCCCCAGAGCCGGCACTCCGGTATTCCCGACAGTGTCCTGGAGGCAAGGGCCAGTAATGGCGACATACGCCTGTTAGCCCACTCCCCGGAGACGGGATATGTCATCTTCGAGAGCAGCGACGGCAGATTCATCATGCATCTCGGGCATGCTGAGTACCGTACCCGCCGACTGATAGACGAGTACAACCGGGATATGCAGCGGGGACGTACCGATGTGCACCACCCGGCCAATATCAACATCGAACACCCGGTCAATATCTGGAGAAGTGCAAGCCAGGAATTTTTCCTCCAGTGGATAAAGAAGGTCTATCTCGACACTCCCTACGAGATCTAGGAGGGTATCTCAGTCGGTGATCAGCATATACCCGCCCAGATCGGTATCCGCTGATCTGACAAATTGCTTCAAACCGTAAGCATCAAGCTCAGAGAACTCACCGAAGGTAGTGCTGATATCGGGATTGATCTCCCGTTCATACCGTACATGGGTAGTCTGGTAGAAGGCAAGTTTCTTTTCCGGATGAATTCCCATCTGCAGCATCTTCCGCACGCCCTTCTGGATGAGCTGCAGTTTATACTGCAGATCCTCTTCCGATTCTACTGACCACACTCCCAGGGTTAGGGGCTGATGATGGTTGTTCAGGTCACCAATGAACTCCCCCCGCAGCAGCCGCTCACGGTCACCTCCGAGATAGGGTGCAAAATCGAGGTGCTCGGCCAGCTTGCGATCAGTTGCCAGAATGTCACCGGTTTCGGGATTCATGGTGAATATGATTACATTATCAAGGGCCTGCCCGTAACTGCGGAAGAGTGAGCCCTTGTAGAAATCAGTGTTGACAGCCTCCTGCAGGGTCTTTAGCCGGGACCTGATTGTGCAGCTTGTATCGTACAGCCACTGCTGAATGCGGGTGTGGTCCCCCCTGAGGCCATACACTTCGTTCCTGAACTGCTCCCTGGATAGCCCCCCATAGAGAAAGGAGAGGATCAGCCGGTAGACTGTCCGGATATTGTGATCATGACTGAACTGCAGGATGACATCATAGAGGAAGATCTCCATCTTCCGTATCTGCCAGATGTAGGCAATGATATCGCTGCGCGGAGTTGTGGGATAGAGGGAGCTGACCTCGATAAGGTTCTGGAATTCATGGAAACGGCGTTCAAGACGGGTGAAGATCTTTTCACTCGTCCCTTTTGGTGGCCGGTCAAACCTGATGGTCCATACCGCTCCGTTACGCGGGGAGCTCTTAATGGAAATATTGTCTTTCCCGAACGTGGAAAATATCTGAATGGACCCAAGGCCCTCCCCTGCTTTGCGCATCTTTGTCGTCTTTCCGACAAATTTGGGCAGCCCGTCGGGACCGATAGCCAGCTGCTTTGCATTCATACCGATCCCGTTATCCTTGATACGCAGCACGATCTTCTCGTCCTTGTCCCGGAGATCTATATGCAGGATTCCCTTTTCCCCCTTCTCGCGGATGGCATCCAGAGAATTGGATATGATATTTACCAGCCCCCTGCTTATATTCACATAGTACCCGAGGACAACCGAGGTATCCGAATCGAGGCTGAAGTGGAGACGACAGGGGACTGAGGAGGCTTCAACATAGGGAATGATGCGCTCAAGGATCAGATCACGGAGATTCACTTCATGAATCCGGTTAATGGTATCCCTGAAGCGGTTGAGTGTATTCACCAGCGTTGTGGTCTCACGGTTAATATCCTCAATGATCTTTCCGGAATTTGCCACCGAAAGGGAGTCCACCATATGTGACAGAAAACGAATCGTCTTCCTTGCATCATGCCGGGCTTTCCCGATATCGTCTTCCCGCAGACCCGGCATAGACTCCTCCTCAGAGGCGGCATGAAGCAGTTCGGCCGGGGTTGCATGAAGGTAGTAGTAGATAAGATTTCTGTAGACCAGCGTGTCACCAAGCGAAAACCCCTTGGCCCTGAAATACTCCAGGGTATCAGGCTGCTGTTCCCAGACATAGAGATAGATATTGGCAGCAGCGGGAATATGCGCTGCGACATGGGTGAGAAAGGCAGCTCCAATACCACGTCCACGGCTGAAGGGACTGGTGACAATCTTGTATATATGAAAGTTATCCTTGCTCCGGTCAGAGTAGAGCAGGATATAACCGAGGATCTCCCCCTCCTCCACCCAGTAGCAGCTGTGCTCGTAATCCTTCTCGATAGCATCGTCCTTGATATAGGGCGAGGGTACGATAAAGGTATCGATGTTCAGCAGCGGACTGCGGAGCACCCGCCGTTCCACCTCGGGAGTGAATGTCCGTATGGGATTCAGGGTGTTATTTCTACTCATACCCCACCTGCCTGTCAAGTTAGCGATCAGCCGATAATCCTATCAGCCAGCCATATAATATTCTCAGCCAGGGTATCCATGGTGGCTACACCCTCATCATCGGCTGCGAACGCACCAATGTCTCTGGCTATTGCCAGATTCCAGTAGGAGGATCCGGGAACTATCATCTCATTGATAAAGAAGAAGTTGTTCATCGCCTGGAAAACATTCAATGCCCCTGCCCTGCGTACTGCCGTTACAGAAGCACCAATCTTCCTTTTCAGCATGCCACCGTTGGCACGTGAAACATACCCGCAACGATCGATCAGGGCCTTCATCTCGGGCGTCAATGCTGCAAAATAGGTGGGAGATCCGAGAATGATGATATCAGCCTCCTCCATCAGGGCAAGTGCCTCATTGATGCAATCATCATCATATATGCATGCCCTGTTCTGCACTTTTTTACAGCTGCCGCAGGCCCTGCAGCCGCCTATGCGCTTTCCGCCTACCTGATACTCCACACACGCAACATCGTGCTGAATGAGCTTCTCAAAGATACGCTGAATCATGGCATGGGTATTCCCGTTTGTGCGCGGACTTCCGTTAAATGCTATTGCTCTCATAATAAGCTCTTCCTTCATCTGTGTTCGCAGTCTGGCTGCTTTCCCGGCAAGTATAGCAGCTGCTAGCATACTTGTCAGTACTGCCCTCACTGCCGGGAGCTGATGAACCCTGCTGACCCGACCGATACCATCTCAATGATAAGCTCAATCCCCTGCCGAAGATGCATGAAATCTCGTTGCACAGCCAGTAGCAGCAGAGCCTGATCCATCTCATGCAGCTGCCTGGGGTTGATATCGAAAGAGTATCCCCGCTGCTTCCAGTGACTGGTGATCATGGCCCAGTCATGACCGACTGACAGGGCCTGTGGCAGGGAATATCCAGACTGCTCAATCGAAGCCCGCAGAGCTGACTGTGTCCTGTGCATCCAGAGGTCTTCAAGGATCGGGAATGTCCGGGGGAGATCGATCGTTTTCTCCAGCAGTTTTCTGATTGCAACGTCAGGTACATCGGCAGCGCTCAGGAGTGGCAGAGTATGTTCCTGCATTATCCGGTCACGGACAGTCTCAAGGCAGTCGAGATAGAGATATTCCTTTGAGGGGTAAAAGCTGTAGAAGGACCCCTTTGCTATCATGCTGGCATTGACAAGCATATCAACGGTTGTTCGGTACAGTCCGTGGCGACCGAACAGTTCCAGACCGGCTGTTTGCAGCTGTTCTCTGATGGCAAGACGTTTCTCTTTGGTAAATACTTTAGGCATTTTATGACCGTTTTTATTTTTTTAGTCATTTTATACCCATATTATCACTTATTGCAATAAAAATGAGTCCGTTATTTATGCATTTATTTCTTTTTCTGAGTTATTACACTTATTATAGTGGGTTATTGCATTACTGGAACGTTGCTTATGGGTTGCTGTGCAGTGGAAGAGTAATCGTACCGACTACCCCTCTCACACCATCAGATCTGTTACTGATATGCACCCTGCCGCCAAGGCGATGGAGGCTGCTTCTGACAATAGACAGTCCGAGGCCGCTTCCCTCTACGGTGTGTGCCGGTGATCGGTAGAAGCGGTCGAAGATTCGCTCCTCATCCTCTTTCCTGATGCCTATCCCGTTATCCCTGATGGAGAGCAAGAGTTTTGTACCCTGCAGTTCAGCTGTGATCTCCACAGGGCAATATGTGCCGTTGACCGGTTTTTCTGCAGCCCGGGTAAATTTTATGCTGTTGGTCAGCAGGTTCTGTATCGCCGCAACAAGCAGATTCCTGTCCGTCCGCAACGCTGTCCCAAGCACTGTTTCTGCTATGCTGATCCGAACGGTAACCTCCCCCTCCAGATCAGCTCCAGCGCTGAGGGAGACAGCCTCATCAAGTACGGAGTGCAGGCTGTTATCGGAGAGCTGGAGCGAACGCACCCCATTTTCTATCCTTGAGAGCAGCAGCAGTTCAGAAACTATCGTTCCGAGCCTTTCCACCTGCACCTGTCCCTTCTGCAGATATGACAGAATATCACTGCCGGTTGCAGTACCTGCCGTATCGATCTTCGTCTGGGCAAGCTCAAGGTAGGAGGTAAGAGCAGTCAGGGGGGTACGTAGTTCATGGGATGCATCCGAAATGAAATTCTGCAGTGTCTGCTTCTCCTGCTCCAGACTGGAGACCGTTGATTCGAGGGCATCTGCCATACTGTTGAACTGCTTTGCCAGGGTCCCGATTTCATCGGTACGCTGAATTTCGTCATCAGGGATTCGAAGGGTAAGGTTGCCG
>CAZSBC010000194.1:0-4766 GCA_964605195.1 uncultured Spirochaetales bacterium
CATGTTGACCTTCTCGTTTATTATTCCTGCTCATAGGTGAGCAGCAGCACGATGGAGATAAAATTACCGTATGATGTCTTGTCAGCTTCCGTACCGAAATAGATCTCCGGAACGAACCAGTAAGCTGCGTTGAGTCCGAGACCCCATTCATCATTAAGCTTCCAGTAACCGGAAACTTCCGGTTTTACCATCAGCCCGAAATAGTGCTGATCATCGAAATTGTTATAGACTCCCCCGATACCGATGGAGACCGGCAGGTTGAAATCACCCTGTGCCAGATAGTAGGATGCCCGTACCAGAAAGGGAACTGACATATAGAGTCGGGAATCGATAGCCTGGGAGAAGCTATAGCCTATTTCGGCTCCCAAAGTTGCCTTCCGGTTGAGAAAGGCGTCCCAACCGAGTGAAAAATAGCCGCCAAGATGCATCTTGTCATTGACAATGGCAGGAATATCAGCTGGCGTGTAGATAAATAGCGGTATGAGCAGGGATGCACTTATCGAGTAGATCTGGTCACCGGTATCATGTACCAGTACGGGAGCAGAAGGTGCAGGAGTTTCGCTCTGCTGTGCAGCTAGGGCAACGGCTCCCAGAATAAGCAGTATATAGAGAAATGCAATTTTTTTCATATCCGGTCCTTACTCAGTGATTTTCATCAAGCAGTATCTAATGATAGCAAAATGCCGCCAACGGTGCAACAAAGCACGATGTCGGCTTCTGCGTTTCCCTTGATAATTACGTCAATTAAGACTATAAATAAGCTAACTTCAGTTTGTTACTAAACAGCACTGCAGCACCAATGTTACAGGGAGGAGCGACAGATGGCAAAGATTTTAAGCGGCAAGGAGTTATCAAAGCAGATCAAGGAAGAGCTGGCAGAACGGATAGCTCTGCTGGAAAGCACTTATGGCCGCGCACCCGGTCTGGCGGTTATCATAGTGGGAGAGAACCCGGCAAGCATGTCGTATGTACGTTCCAAGCGAACAGTGAGCCAGAAGCTCGGAATCCGATCCTTCGATTACAATCTCCCTGCCACTGTTGGTGAAAGTGAGCTGCTGGATATCATTGACAGGCTGAACGGTGATCCGGCTGTTGACGGAATACTTGTGCAGCTTCCGTTACCTGACCATATCGATGATAATAATGTCCTGCTGAAAATATCTCCTGAGAAGGATGTGGATGGATTCCATCCTGTCAGCCTCGGACGTATGCTAATCGGGCTGGATACATTCTTTCCCTGCACCCCGTATGGAATTGTACAGCTGATCAACCGATCCGGAATCGAGATGACGGGAAAGCATGTATGCATTGTGGGGCGGAGTAATATAGTCGGCAAACCGCTAGCCAATCTCCTTATTAGAAAGGAGATTTGGGGAAATGCCACTGTAACGGTGTGTCATTCCCGCACCAAGCAGATCGAAAAACATATTCATGATGCCGATATCGTTGTTGCGGCGATCGGTAAGGCTGAATTTGTCACCGGGGATATGATCAGAGAGGGAGCTGTCGTGATCGATGTCGGTATTAACCGGGTTGAGGATCCCAGTCGGGAACGGGGTTACCGCATTGTCGGAGATGTGGACTTTGCTGCAGCTTCCGAGAAGGCTTCAGCAATTACACCGGTTCCCGGCGGGGTCGGACCGATGACCATAACCATGTTGATGCACAATACTGTCCTCTCAGCCGAACGGACTCTGACTGGACGAAAAGGGGATTGATGCATGCCACAACGGTACTGGTTGGAGACATACGGCTGCCAGATGAATTTTGCCGAATCGAACGCACTCGAAATTGAGCTTGCCGCTTCAGGGCATGTACCTGCCCTGACACCAGAAGAGGCTGACGTGGTTATCCTCAATACCTGCTCTGTTCGCCAGACTGCGGAAAACAGGATATGGGGTAGGCTGGGGTTCTTTCAGCATCTCAGGGAGTCGAAGCGTGCTACCGTTATTCTGACAGGCTGTATGGCAGAACGCCTTGCCGAGGAGGTGCGGGCACAAGCTCCTGTTGTTGATTTTGTCATAGGGACAAATGACAAGCAGCAGCTTGCCGAGTTGCTCCACACCCCGGATGCATTCAGTCACTCCGAGGCGTACTCCTTCAAGACAACCTATGCCGGCAAGGATTCAAGGAAGGCTCTGATTCCGATAATGAACGGGTGCAACAATTTCTGCGCCTACTGCATCGTTCCCTATGTACGGGGTAGGGAAGTTTCCCGTGATCCCGAAGAGATCAGTGCAGAGATAGGTATGCTCATCGATCAGGGTGTCCGTGAGATTACGCTGCTTGGCCAGAACGTGAATTCCTATGCTTTCTTGGAGGAGAATGGCACAGTAACCTTTCCTGCCCTGCTTGATGCTGTTAGCAGGCAGGTGCCCGACTCCAGCTGGATACGGTTTCTCAGCCCGCACCCCAAGGATTTTTCTCGGGAGCTTGTTGAACTTATCGGAAGACGTAGCAATATCTGCAACCACATCCATCTGCCGCTACAGAGCGGATCAACCACGGTACTTAACCGGATGAAACGCCGTTATACGAGAGAACAGTATCTGGATCTTGTAACAACTCTCCGTGCTGCTGTTCCAGATATCACATTCTCCACCGATATCCTTGTCGGATTCCCCGGTGAACGGGAGGAAGATTTCAGAGATACCCTAGATATGGTTGAGAGCGTCGGTTTCCAGGATGCTTTCACCTACTACTTCAATCCGAGGGAAGGGACAGAGGCTATGCAGTATGACGGGCATCTCGACGATGAGACAAAATTGCGTCGGTTGCAGGAACTCATAGCCCTCCAGCGCAGCATGACCCGCAAGCTGAAGGAGCGCCGAATAGGAGAGCAGGTACGGGTGCTCTGTGAGGATGTCTCCAAGAAAGATCCCGAGGCATTTCTTACGAGGACCGAACATGATGAATCGGTAATAGTCGCCGATTCCGAACTTGTTCCCGGTAGATTCTATGATGTAACCATTACGCGCCTGATTGGTAATACTTTTGAGGGAGTTCCTGTATGCCATGGAAAGCAATCCTGATAATCATCATTCTGACCCTTGCAATCCTCTTTATTGCATTCAATGTGGAGCACTATTCCGATATATCCTTCATCTTCTTTACTGTATCTTCAGTACCTGTCTATCTGACGATATTCATTTCGATGCTCATCGGAGCATTTCTCACCCTTCCGCTGCTGTTCAAACAGGGAAGGAGACGTAAGAATAGAGAGACAGCAGAAGAGGAGGGGCATGATATTGATGCATCCTTCAATGAGGCTGTCGGAACGGTTTCCGGAAAGCAGCAGTCATCACGCAGGAAGAAGCGGGTGAAGAAGTCGAGAAAGAGCAAGGATGATGATCTCACGTCAATGATCGAGAACGTATCCGATATAGATATCCTGAAACGATAGACTAGAGCATAGACGACTTATTAAACTCTGTCTATTTTTATGCAGCCCGGGCCGGAAAGTGTGCTGCGCCCGCCTGAAACGGGATTGATACTTATCTGGGTTCTGATACGTTCTTTCAGTGACGATACATGGGAGATGATCCCTGGAGGGTGTCAAGATTTAACAGCATTGATGCTCTGTGCCCTGAGCAATGGCTAACACCCTGTTATTAAATGAATTATGCTTTTATGCGCAAGTCGTTTTCCTGCCGGACGCCGAGAAAGGAAATTTCAGCTGATTTCCCTATATTTTCCGATTTTGTCAATCGGACGGAGCTCTTTATTTTCAAACCCTATCAGGCGTAACGTCTCAACACAAATGATAGCCTGCAAACACCTTCCTCAATTCCTTTAGTAATCATGGGTTGCACAACGCTCTAACCGGACTTGCCCAAATAACGCATCCCTCTGTTTGAACCGAGAAATGTGTTTAACCATGCTTCCCGTTTTCTTGCGCCACATTTCGGTCTGTATGGGAGGGTTCCATAATTGCTATGCAGCCGCCTGAAGCCCTGAAACCCGCCGGTAGGAACGCAGCAAACCGCCCAATCGGTTAAACTCAACAATCTCTCCTTTTTCATCCTGTGGATATGGCTCAATCATCTTTCCTCCCAACCCTCAGTGCGTGCGTTCATGGTTGTAGTGTTCAATGTACTCCTTCACAATATACCTCAGCTGCTTTTCGCTGGTGACAATCATCTTGTTGATGCACTCAGTCTTAATGCTTTTCACGAAGGACTCCGCAAAGGAATTCATAACCGGCATGAATGCTGGCAGGCGTTTTATCTTGATACCGGAGCCTTCCATGATGGCATCAAACTGTTTTGTGTAGAGCGGGTCTCGATCATGAATCAGATATTTTTTATCCAGAAGAAAACCATCGAAGGCATCCGTCTGATTCCTTGCCATCTGTGCCATCCATTTGCCGTCTGGATCATTTGCTATTCCGGCGAGCTCAACCTTTCTGATTTTTATGTCTATGAAAAAAAGAACCATGTATCTGACCAGCGCTACGGGGGTCATAACCTCAACCGTAAAAAAGTCTGTCGCTGCCAAAGAATCGATATGTGATGATATAAAGCGCTCCCAGTCAATGCGCTTCTTCTGCTCAGGGTCGGGAACAATCCCATAGTCGTCCAGTACCCGTTTGACCTTGGAGGCGGAAACCTTCATCCCCAGATATTACATGGTGGAGGCAATTCGTTTGTAGCCACATGATGGATTCCGCTTAGCAAATTTCAGGATGGCATCGACATATTCCTGTGGGACGGGCTTGGGGCCGCGCTTGTTTTCAGGAGAGCTTTTTGAACTGTCGTACTTTTAGC
>CAZSBC010000195.1:0-4751 GCA_964605195.1 uncultured Spirochaetales bacterium
ATTGATTTTCACCTGATATACTCATGAGAACATGTATCGTTTCCCTGATTATCTACCTGGATTCGATGATGTATCAGTGCGCTTCTACCCACTTCCATCCTCACAGAAAATTACATAGTACTGTGGTTGTCACCTGAACAGCATTGAAAGCTGAGCCGGCAGGCGCGGGCTACTCCTCCAGCCACCCTTTGGCAACAGCCTCATCAGCCTTCTTTCGGACCCATGCATACATCCCGGGAGCCTGCCTGCCTATCGGCTCGTGTATGGCAAGAACCTGCTCTTTCTTCACACGCTGCTCCTTCCAGGATCTCCCCTCTGTCACCAGGTTCATGCAGAAGGGCAGCAGCCGGTCAAAGACCTTTACCCATCGGCTTTCAGGGGATTCCTGCTCCTCGTACTCTTCCCAGAGGGCTAGAAGCTCCCGCGTAAAGGATCCTGGGAATTTCTCGGTGAGGTGGGTGAGATACTCCTTTTCCGCAGCCTGTACCTGTCCTCTGCCTGTGTCGTATACCGAGATATCACCTGCCCCTATCTCGCAGACATCATGAGCCAGGGCAATCTTCACAGTCTTGAGCAGATCTATCTCTTCAGGGATCTCATCCCTCAGCATCAGGAGGGCAGCGGCGAGATGCCAGCTGTGCTCGGCTGAGTTCTCATGCCTTGAGGTATCAGAGAGGTAGGACATTCGGTACACGCTCTTCAGCCTGTCAAGTTCAATAAGTAAATCATATATTCTGTCGTAATCCATACAGTCCCCCCGTATGCCAGTATAGATAAATTCCCGGAAAATGGCCACCTGAGTCAGCACCTATCTATCTGCTGTTATCCCGGTTCGAACACTTGAACGGAAATACAGCATAGAATGAAGACCAGCGACCGGTTATCTTTTTCCCGGATGTTTCTGGGGATAGCTGTAACCACTTCCTACGGATTAAAAAAGTAGAGCGGTATCGTGCACATCCTGTTATTCAGATAACTGACGATATTCTTGATCCTGTCCACATGGGCAGCAAGGTCATCCGCTGCTATTGCAGCAGCGGCAGCATCAAAATGCCCTGCAAGCGTGGCATCGGTAAATCCCGATACACTGGCCACTTTCTTCAGGTATGAGAGCAGATTGTTGGAGTCAAGGACCCATCCCCACCTTGCTGCATCGAAATTCTTTGCCGTGAAATCGGTCTTGAATGCTTCATAGTCCTTCGATACCGTTGTCACGGTAACGACCTTGTCGACAGCTTCCCACTGAGTCTTTATCTCCTCTGCCATTGCAGCCCGGGTATCGGGGTGGAGGAATTCAAAGCTGAAGGGATCGTCATTCTGCAGCATAGCATTTACCGGATTGGCCTCGGATACCCCCTCCATGGAATCCATGCCGTCATTGCCGTAGTAGACCCAGGGTATGAGAAAGTTGGCTGGATTCCCATTTGTTGAAGTATTAGCAAGCAGGTCAGACCGGGTGATTGCAGATGCCAGGGCAGAGCGGACATTGGCATCCTGCAGTTCAGGGACATCAGAGTTGACATTGATTGCGGCACATACGATCCCGGCAGAGGGATAGGCAATCTCTATCTTGGTATCCTCCGGAAACGATACCGTCCTGTCATAGCTGGCAGCAACAAAGACGGGGTGGATGGTGTATACCCCAGCGGGAATATCCTTGAATTTCAGTTCACCATTGGAGTTGGTGAGAAAGAGCGTTTTCCCGTTGATAGCCGGCGTGATCCTGAGCAGCGAGTAGATATTGCTATCCGCGGTGATATCCCCGGGATTGAAACAATCAGGGTACGCTACAATCAAAAGTACCCTATCCCCGCCGAATAACGAACAGGAAAGGAGCAGAGAAATCAATACCAGTGCCATAATTACCGTAAATATACGTTTGTAACTCATCGTTATCCTCCTCGAAAAAGCGGTCAGATAACGCGATTTACTTTTCCGGGAAACAGTTTCGGGATACAAATAAACCTGGTTACCCGATACGGTTACAGTATAATCCAGGTAATACCGTAAGTACATATCAGCGCTGCAGGTTTTATCTCTCAGGAAGCTGAGGCCCTGCCTGTACAGAGAAGCCGATAGCAATTACTATGGGTTGCATGGCCGGTGAACGGAATCTGGAAACACTCATTGCGAAATTGGCTCCGACCCTTGGAGACGAGGAGTATCTCTTTGTATCCCTGCCGGGAAAGTATGGTGATTTTGCCCATCTGTATCCGGTAGCCTCAATTGTGGAGCGGGAAGGGCTGACACTCATTATACCGAAGGAGCGGGCTGTTGCGGAGCAGCTCCCAGCAGTTGAAGTGTTCAGACGGATCACCCTGGGAGTGCATTCGGATCTCCAGGCTATTGGCTTGACTGCAGCTGTCTCCTCGAAACTTGCCGAAGCTGGAATCAGTGCAAATATTGTTGCCGGGTTCTATCATGACCACATCTATGTCCAGGCCAGATACGCAGAAGAGGCCTTGGAGGCATTACGGAAACTGACACTATAGAAGCACTCTTTCTCAGTATTTGGAAGCGATTTGCAGGTTAGCGGTACAGCTCTCCTTTCCCGGGTACAACGAGATGACAGCGGAACAGGGAAAACTTACCGTAACAGTATGAAATTCAATGTTCATTTGACGGGTTTATCAGTATATTAGATCCTATGGAATCATTAGATATGCTCAATGCCCCGGTTGGGAAGATCCTCCGGCGAATGGCAATTCCTGCCATTGTGGGACTCTTCTTCAACACCATGTTCAATGTGACCGACACATTCTATACCAGATTCATCTCCCCTGATGCCCTGGCGGGACTGGGATTCAGTTTTCCCATATACCTTATCCTCATAGCCCTTGGGGTTGGTCTCGGCAATGCCGCCCAGGCCCTCAGTGCCAACGCCCTGGGAGCGGGAGATCGGAGAAGGGGAGCCGTACTGGGCTTAACGGCCCTGTCACTGACAGTGCTGGTGGTCCTTGTTGTCATGGCAGCCGGGCTACCGCTGCTTACCCCCATCGTCCGGCTGATGGGAGCATCAGGAACCGCCCTGACCGAGTCGGTGCAGTACTCAAGTGTCATCCTCTACGGGCTACTCTTCTTTGCCCTCAACGCCGTGTTCAATGGCATCCTCAGTTCGCGTGGAGATACGAAGAGCTATCGTAATTTCCTGATCATCGGGTTCTTTGCCAACCTGGCATTTGACCCGGTCTTCATCCTGGTTTTCGATATGGGAACAGCCGGCATCGCCCTGGCGACCGTACTGGTACAGCTGGTCGGTACGGTGTATCTGGGAATCAAGGTCCGCCACCTGAGACTACGCGAAGAGACCGGCGGCGTAACGATGCGTGAAACTACGACAAACTGGCGAGAGCTCCTCTCCCATGCCGTTCCGGTAAGCCTTAATGTCATGACCGTTGCCCTTGGAGTCTTTGTCATCAATTTCTTTCTCACCCGCTACGGTGCCGATGCCGCTGTAGCAGGATATAATGCGGCAATCCGGGTTGAACAGGTCTTTCTCCTGCCAATCATGGGGCTCAATACGGCCGTTGTCACCCTTGTGGGGCAGAACAACGGAGCCGGCCGACTGGATCGCGTGAAGGCTGGATGGGCAACCGGGCAGAAGTATGGAGTATTCATCATGCTGATCGGCTTTGCCATACTCTTTCCCTTCCGGTCGTTCTGGGTCGGACTCTTCTCCCCTGAGGAGGCAATCATCAGGGCAGGGTCAGGCTATCTTTCCGTGGAAGTCTTCGCAATGTTCTCCTACGTCTTCCTCAACATGGGAGTATCGACACTCCAGGGACTCCGAAAACCGGGCTTTATCTTCATCATTGGGCTTGCCAGGCAGATTATTCTTCCTCCTGTGGTTTTCTACCTGCTCGGGGACACAGCCGGTCTCGGTGTCTGGGGAGTGTGGTGGGGGCTCTTTATTATCCCGACGCTGTCTGCAGCCGTAACGGCACTATATACCCGGAGAAAGATCAATACCATAACCACTCTGCAGCAACAGAGAGCATAAATCGCCGAAAAAAGTTGCCTTGCAAACGGTCTTCCAGTATATTCACACCAACAGGGAACACTCCCGCAGGCTGCTCAGCTTTGAACCATGGTTCCCTGAATAAAAAAAGGGGATTACAATGGCAAAAAGTACAGAAAAGAACACAGCAGACAAGGCGATCACCTTCGCTAAGCTGCGCAGATTCAACGTAGTCATGGGCTTCCTGCATCTGGTGCAGGGACTATTCATGTGGATCGTGAGCAATGACACGTCCTATCCCGTCTACTCAAACTTCCTGGGATTCAATACCGAAACTTTCTCGTTGTCACCGGTATCGGAGCTGGCCTTCAATCTACGGCTGGGACCGGCTGTAGCAATATTTCTTCTACTCTCCGCCGTTGCGCATTTCTATCTCTCAACCCTGGGATATGCACGCTATGTCGAAAATCTCAAACAGGGAATGAATCCTACCCGGTTCTATGAATATGCCCTGAGTTCATCGGTGATGATCGTGCTTATCGGCCTGCTGGCAGGTCTCTGGGACCTCGGGGCAGTTATCCTGATCTTCTTCCTCAACGCCTCCATGAATCTGTTCGGCATCATGATGGAGTACCACAACCGCTATCTGAAGAAGACCAACTGGATATCATTCATATACGGATCCGTTGCGGGAATCGTTCCCTGGATTGTGATCTTCATCTATTTCTACGGTTCGGTGACTTCCGGTGAAGCCAAGCCACCGGCTTTCGTCTATGCCATCATCCCGACACTC
>CAZSBC010000196.1:0-4700 GCA_964605195.1 uncultured Spirochaetales bacterium
CAGGGGAATACAAGGTCCTAAATTAGGGGTGCTATCCATACCATGAAAATCGGTGCTGATAGTATTCTACATGATGCCAAGCAGCTGGCGCTCTCAGAGCATACAAGCCTTACGGCTGTTATTGAGGAGGCTCTTATTGCCAGACTCTACGGGAAAAAGGGGGGAGAGTCACCTGCTGTTGTGCTGCCCACCTTCAAGGGTTCCGGGCTGCAGGCAGGAGTAGATCTCAACGACAGCCGTCTGCTTCAGGACCTTATGGATGGGTTGCAGTAGATGTACCTCTTTGATGTCAATGTGTGGGTTCACACCCATCGGGAGGATGCTCCTGATCATGCCTCATCCCATGCCTTTGTTACTGAGGTGCTGGATTCAGGTAAGCCATTTGCCTATTCGCATCTGGCCCTTTCAGGCTTCATACGGATAGTAACCCATCCGAGAATATTCAGGGAACCGACTAGCCTAGAGATGGCCCTTAAGTTTGTGCATTCAGTTACCAGTCATCCACTGGCAGTTGCCGCAGTACCGCAGAGTTCTCACTGGCACCTGTTCACCCATCTCTGCCTGTCGGCGAATGCCAGGGGTAACTATATTCCTGATGCCTATCTCGCTGCATTGGCACTATCAGGGGGATATACCTGGGTAACAACCGATCGTGATTATATCCGGTTTCCCGGGCTGAATTGTAAGATTATCTAGGGTGCAAGTTTCTTTAGGAATAGTCTATATGGCAACCTGGCATTAGGCATCTGCTGAATTTACATCAAGGAAATACTGATAAAATAAGTAAGCATATAGTTATTAGTACTTTACAAATTATGTGCTATACTGAAGCTACTAAGAATTCAAAAAGTATACGGTTACTGCGTTGTCAGTGCTAAGGCATGCATGTCGCTACAAGACATGCAAATGTGCTGAAATTTGCAGTTCAACACCCGCCGGTAACAGTACCACCCACATCATTGAATAATTAGAAAAACCATTATGCAAAGTGAGGAAGAAGTATGTACAGAAAGTATGTCTTCAAAGGGGTCCCATGGGTTGTCTTTACACTGGCAGTACTGTTGACTGTCAGCTGCAGTCTTGCAGATTTCGGAACGGACAGTATCAGCAAAGGCAGCATATCAGGATATGTGCAGTATGGGAATGATGCTGTTCATGATGGCATCGTGGTTTCTGTGGAGAGAATCGAAGGGGTGCAGACCGAGCAGGTCTCCCGTGCCCTCCAGGGACTCGATGCAGCCAGAGGTGCCGGCAAGAGTAAGGTGACAAATCAGGACGGTTTTTACCGGTTTGATGATCTGGAACCCGGAGAGTATGTTGTTTCGGCAGTTTCTGAGAATGCAAAGGAGAAATCCAAGACGATCAGGGTACAGGTAAAGAAGGCCCAGAATGCTTCAGCCCCCGGTTTGCAGCTTACGGCTGTAGGTACCATTTCCGGGCAGGTGCTGCTGGATGGTGCTGCAACCGGGAATCTCGGTTTTCTTGTCTTCATAGCAGGCACTTCTGACATGGCAATGACTTCCGATTCCGGTTCTTTTGTCATCAGGGATGTTCCCGCCGGAAACGATTACACCCTGATCATCATGAAGGGCGATTATCTGTATGAGTGGGAATCGGTAGATGTCGTTGCAAGGCAGCAAATAGCGCTTGATCCCATCACTCTCGACAGTGCCAATGTCTACAATCCTGCCTGGATAACCGGTTCAGGTGTGCCTGAACAGGGAACTGGTCTTAACGGTATGATGTACCTTGATGTTGATACCGGTGATATCTACCAGAAAAATCATGATATATGGAGCTGGGTGGCAAATATCCATGGCGATGACGGTGCAGATGGCGCAGATGGTGCAGACGGCGCAGATGGTCTTTCCATCTACTGGATGGGTGAAATGGCAGAGTTCCCTGCCGATCCGCAGTTGAACTGGGCCTACTACAACACCCATTTCGGGATTTCATTCATCTACAACGGAGAGGATTGGAATATCCTGGCAATGAAGGGCGCTGACGGCTATGACGGGACTTCAATCTACTGGCTGGGAGAGTTTGCTGCAGCACCTGCCTATGCCGAATACTACTGGGCCTACTACAATACGGCAGACGGCAACTCGTATATCTTCAATGGAATTGGCTGGGACCTGCTGGCGCACAGTGGTGCAGACGGCCAGGATGGAGTCGATGGAACTGATGGGATTGACGGAACCAACGGAACTGACGGTTCAGATGGTGCGGATGGACAGGACGGAGCTGACGGGATTGACGGTATATCGATACTCTGGCAGGGTATGCTTCCAGCAGCCCCGCTGAATCCGGAATTGAACTGGGCTTATTACAACACCACCAGCGGTAACTCCTATATCTTCAACGGCATCTCATGGGATATTCTGGCCCAGGATGGAGCTGACGGGCAGGACGGAGCCGACGGTCAGGACGGAGCCGATGGCATAGACGGGCAGGATGGTGCCGATGGGGTAAGTGTCAGGCTGATCACATACATGGCCAACGGCGGTATCGGTGAGATGGATTCACAGTTTGTCATTGAGGGGTATGCAGAACAGCTAGAGCAGAACTCATTTACCCGTGATTGGTATGACTTCATCGGCTGGGCTGAAAGCCCTGAGGGATCTGTCGTCTACTCGGACGGCGATACCGTCATTATGCCGGAAGAGGACCTGCTGCTCTATGCCGTTTGGGAAGTGGGTGACATACCGCTGCGGTCAGCAGGGCCTGCCGGCGGGCTGATTTTCTATGACGATGAAGCCGACGGAATCGATAACATTCCCGGCTACCGCTACCTTGAGGCTGCCCCGGCAGGATGGTACGACGGTGTAAGCGATCCCTATAGGGTTTGGGGGGTCTACCAGAATGTCCCGACATCACCCTATGTCGGCAGGGGAAAAACCAATACTGAGAATATTGTTGCAACCCCGGGGGACTGGGGCGATGACTATCCGGCCCTGATCTGCTCCGAACTGGTACTGGGCGGCTTCGATGACTGGTTCCTTCCCACTTCTCAGGAACTTGACCTGATGTATGCCAACTTGTGCGCCTTCGGCATGGGGGGATTCACCGGGACCTATTACCAGAGTTCCTATGACATCGGAGGAGGAGTTATCTACAAGGTTAAATTCTCTACCGGTGTCGGCAGCTACAGCTACAAGCATTATGGCAGTCTCTTTAGACCGGCAAGGGCGTTCTGAGCATTGCTCCTGTTCACAGGAATACCGGTACTGCGTATGTTAACGCAGTACCGGTAGGTGAGCATGTCAATTGCCTGCAGGGGAATCATGGCCGCACGGTAAAAAAAGATCATTCTCAGGATTTGACAAATTGCTTGTAGGCATGCATCATATTTTTATGAAACCGACAACAGAGCAGATACGGGAAATTGCGGATTATCTGGAATGTGGCATGCGCTGCTTCTTCCACCTGGAGACCGGGGAGATTCGGACTCTCCTGAATCCCGATAACTGGCCCGGAGCTGATGATGATCTGTGGGACGATGAAAATGGTGAGATAGATGAGGAGAGTGATGAGTTCTTCGAGTTTAGCGGGTACGATACCAGTGAGTCATTTGAACTCATGGCTGAGTTCGCTGCCAATGTTGATGATGAAGGACTTCAGGCACAGCTGGAACATGCCCTTGACAGATCCAAGCCCTTTCGGAACTTCAGAGCTGTAATCGATGCATCCGGGAAGTACAGGGAGCAGTGGTTTGCATACAGGACTATGTGCTATATACAGCTTGTTGAAGAACAGATTGAGCTGAACGAATCCTGCTTTGATGAATCATAGAGCCGCATATGAAAATATCAGCGGGATACCCCCATGCTTCGGTAACTCCTGTATCCCCTTGAGAACGATGGCTGCATGCCAGCGGAATTAAAGGAGAACAGGTGCTGGTGGGGAAGGTAGCCCCGTTATTGCCTGATGGTACCGTACGCCCCCGATAGCTCCTCTCTGCCGACAATGGCAGGGGATTTCAGAGCTTGAACCGCAGGATCACTTCTCCCCGTTCCCGGTCAACCTCAACATGTTTCCTGTCATCATCGCTGCTGAACAGCTCCTTGCCGGTCGCTGCAACGGTAAGCGTGTTGAGAAAGCTGAGCCCCTGGTTGAGGACAGCTTCAAGCTGATCGTATCCGATAGCCGGAACTTCCCGGGTATCGGGGGAAGGGGCTTCCTCCTGCAGTTGCTGTTCGGCAGGCTGCCATTCCGGTTCATTGATCTTTGCATTTTCATCGCGTATCTCTGCAGATTCAGAGGGCTCTTCCGCCTCGATATCAATGACTGCCTCTTCCGTCTCCCCGGCACGGGTTTCGAACTCATCCACTTCATAGTCTGGTGGGGCAGGAAGGAATGGGGCTTCGCTTATCAGCGGACTCTCCAGCTCTTCCTGGAACATGGCGCGTACCTGATTGAGGAACCGGCTCTGTTCCTCACGGCTGAAATTGACCGCATCAGCTGAACCGGTGAAGACGGCATCGAAAAGATTCTGCTTCATCGCAATGCCTGCAAGAACCTTCTCTTCGATGGAGTTGCGGCTCACCAGATTGATCACATTGAGCTTATCGCTCGTCTGGCCGATCCGGTGAATCCTCCCGATACGCTGATTCAACCGGGCGGGATTCCAGGGAAGCTCGATATTGATCAGAAAGTCGCAGTGCTGGAGATTAAGCCCCAGCCCCCCGGCATCAGTTGAG
>CAZSBC010000197.1:0-4600 GCA_964605195.1 uncultured Spirochaetales bacterium
TGGCCTAATCGTGAAGAAAAGAATTAGGGGTTAGTTATTTCCATGAAAATCGGTGTTCAAAGAATCGGAATGATCGATTATACTGAATCTGGAGGATAAAATGAAAAACTTGGCATCATATATAGATCATACCCTGCTGAAGCCTGAAGCTGTCTCAGAACAGCTTGAAGAGCTCTGCCGGGAGGCTAGAGAGTATCGGTTCGCTTCAGTCTGCGTGAACAGCTCCCGGGTTGCCCAGTGCCACGCCCTGCTCAGGGATTCCGAGGTACGGGTCTGCTCAGTGGTAGGCTTCCCGCTAGGAGCCATGGAGAGTACGGTGAAAGCCCGTGAGGCTGAGGTTGCCGTGCAACAGGGAGCCGATGAGATAGATATGGTTATGAATATAGGCTTGTTGAAGGAGGGAGACCTTGACGGAGTGGAGGAGGATATCCGCAGGGTAAAGCAGGCTTGCGGGGATGCTGTACTGAAAGTCATCATCGAAGCCTGCCTGCTGACTGACGAGCAGAAAGTGACAGCCTGCCGGCTGTCAAAGCAGGCCGGGGCTGATTTTGTCAAGACATCTACCGGTTTTTCCACTCACGGGGCTACCGTTGAGGATGTCGCCCTGATGAGAAAAACCGTTGGGCCCGATCTCGGGGTCAAGGCCGCCGGGGGGGTGCGTTCCGTTACTGATGCTGAGGCAATGATTGCCGCAGGGGCAAATCGGTTGGGAACAAGCTCAGGAGTAGCCCTGGTACAGGGACAGGCAGCTGACCGGGACTACTGATCAGCATTACTGTCACGGATGCGGGAGAACTGCAGTATAATAAGGATACTATGGCACATATTGAGACCGATTCACATACAAGCAGCTTCCTGAAAAGCCTGGGGTTTCCCACTGTTCAGGTGCACGAAGCCTTCACCCATTTTGACTTTACCAGACCGTCACGACGCGTTCTGGTAATCGGCCCGATGGGGTCGGGAAAGACAGAATTCTCTGCCAGGGTTTGGAGGGATGCCGAAGTGGCCCTTTCAAAGAGCGAAGCCGTAAAACAGCTCACTTCGCAGCAGGGAGTTGACCGGCGTAATGTCTTTTTCCTCCGTACGCTCATTGATGATATCCGTTTTCCCGATTATCCCGAGGATGCCCTGGCCTATCGGGGAGGGTATGTCCGCTGCGGGAAGAACATTGCCAGAATCAAGGATTCCTTCGCACTCGAAGCCGCTATCAGAGAGTTTCCCGAAGTGGGGACCTGGATTATTGATGAGGCGTCATTCTATGATGAACGGCTGGCCTATGTGGTCCGCAACGACAGCCTCGAACGGGGAACCCTCTATATATTTCCCACCCTGATTCTCAATTTCCGCAAGGATATCTTCAATTCGACGGCAAGGCTTATGCTTGACATCGCTACGGATGTAATTCCCCTGACAGCGTACTGCGAGCACTCCGACTGCCTGGAGAACTCGTTCTATACCTACCGCTACTACACGGTGCAGGGCAGGGAGTGTCCGGCCCTCTTTTTCGATCCGCTGATCATTGTCGGCGGGGACCAGAAGAAGGAGGATCCACTGCAGCCCAACTACTGTTCACGGTGTGACCGTCACCACTTCCTGCCCGGCAAGGAGTATACCTACTTCACCCTGAAGCCCCTGGGTGAGCAGGCGGCAGCAGGTGATTATGCCCCGCTGAAGGCGGAGCTTGGAAGCCTGAAGGAGCGTATGGAGGATTCGCTGCTGTTCTCACATATGGAGCGCAAGTATCGCGGCAGCGAAGACGGGGAGATCTACATGAACGCGCTGCTTCCGGGCTGCATCGCCGAGAAGGCCCTGATCTATCTTTTTGCCGAGCAGAACCTGGTTACCGAGGAGCTGCTGCTCAAACTTGTGGATGAACTGGATCTTGACCGTAGTTATATGCGCAGGACGCTCCAGGACAACCGCAGGACAGTCAACTTTGACCAACCGCTTCTGGAGGGGCTGTATTAGGAAGAAAGGCGGAAGGCTGGCAGACTATCTGATTGTGTCGGGAGCCGGGAGGTGAGCTATGAGGAAAAGAGCAGTTGTTCTCGTTATTGACAGCTTCGGCGTCGGGGAACTGCCCGATGCCGATCTCTACGGTGACAGCGGTGCCAACACAGCCCTGCATATATGTCAGCGTATTCCCGGCGGGAAATGGTCCGAGTTACGCAAGCTCGGTCTTGGAAACGCTTGTGAGAACCTGGGATACACCCTTCCGGGCTGCGAACCAGTCTCAGAACCGCTGGCCGCATATGGCGTAATGGCAGGGAAATCCCCGGGAAAGGATACGACTACGGGGCACTGGGAACTTGCCGGTATCATTCTCGACGCTCCTTTCCTCCTATTTCCGGCCGAATACCCCTCTTTCCCTGATACGCTCGTAACGGCATTCACCGAGCGGACCGGACTGGAGATCCTCGGCAACCGATCGGCCAGCGGTACGGAAATCATCAGGGAACTTGGTGATGAGCATGTACGGACAGGCAGGCCAATCTGTTATACCTCGGCAGATTCTGTCTTCCAGATAGCGGCGCACGAGGATGTTATCCCGGTTGAAAGATTGTATCAAATCTGTGAGATAACCCGGGAACTCTGCAACCCGCTCCGTGTTGGACGGGTCATTGCTCGTCCGTTTGTTACCGATGAACGGGGAGAATTCGTACGGACTTCCCGCAGGCGGGATTTCAGCATTGACCTTCCCGGGCCTGCTGTCATGGACCTTCTGCAGGAAGGCGGCATCGCCACCGTGGGCGTGGGGAAAATCGGCGACATCTTCAACGGGCAGGGGTTGGACGAGAGTTATCCCGAAAAGGGGAATGCGGCCTGCCTTGAACGCGTGCTTTCACTGATGGAGGGACAGGCAGAACGGGATGAGTTCATTTTTGTCAATCTGGTCGATACAGACATGCTGTATGGGCACAGAAGGGATGTCGAGGGGTATTACCGCAGTGTGGATGCCGTTGATCGGCTACTGCCGGAAATCATGGCGCGGTTGAGTGATGATGACCTGCTTATCATCACCGCGGATCACGGGTGTGACCCGACCTTCCGGGGCACAGACCATACCCGGGAGTATGTCCCGCTGCTGGCTTACCGGAGGCGGCAGAAGGTGATGAATGTTGGGATAGCGGCATCATTCAGCTATGTTGCCAGGTTGGTTGAGGATTTCTTTCTTGGATGATTATGTAGGAGGGCTTATGCGTGCAATTGACATTATCCGTAAAAAACAGCTTAACAGTGAGTTGTCCGGGGAGGAGCTGAACTTCTTCGTTTCCGGATATACCGACGGGACGATAACCGATGACCAGGCGGCGGCGTTCTGCATGGCGGTATGGTTCAACGGGATGACCAACCGGGAGACTGCCGATCTCACGATTGCCATGGCCCACTCGGGAGAGACGGTTGACCTCTCGGCAATTGACGGCATCAAGGTCGACAAACACAGCTCCGGCGGCGTTGCCGATACCACCACCATAGCCGTGGCCCCGATTGTGGCGGCAAGCGGGGGGCTGCTGGCCAAGATGTCCGGCCGCGGGCTTGGCCACAGCGGGGGAACGCTTGATAAGCTGGAGTCTATTCCCGGGTATAACGTCTATCAGGAGATGAAGGATTTCATACGTATAGTTAATACCTGCGGAGCGTCGGTTATCGGCCAGACGGCCTCCCTGGCCCCGGCGGACAAGAAGCTGTATGCCCTGCGGGATGTCACCTCAACAGTCGATACCATGCCGCTGATAGCCTCAAGCATCATGAGCAAGAAGCTTGCTGCCGGCAGTGACCGGATACTGCTTGATGTCAAATGGGGCAATGGTGCCTTCATGGCGACGGTTCCTGAAGCTCACAACCTTGCCAGGATCATGGTCGATATCGGGAATCATGCCGGGAAACCGACAAAGGCCATGGTGACAAATATGAACCAGCCCCTGGGGAATGCCGTCGGGAATGCCCTGGAGGTGATTGAGGCTGTTGAGATCCTCCGGGGGGGATGCAGCGGCGATCTCCGGGACCTTATCATAGAGCTCTCTGTGGAAATTCTGGTGATGGGGGAGATCTTCCCGGATGCCGAACATGCCCGGGAGAGGGTGCTGAAGGTGCTGGGTGACGGATCAGCTCTGCAGAAACTGAGTGAGATGATAGCGCTGCACGGTGGTAATCCCGCTGTCTGTGATGATGTGTCGCTGCTGCCCAGGGCTTCCAGGATAATTCCTGTAACTGCTGATACAGCAGGAACGGTCTCTGCGATGGAGACCGATAATATCGGGATAGCTTCGGTCATGCTGGGTGCCGGACGGGAACGCAAGGGAGATGCGATAGATCATGCTGTCGGGCTCTGGCTGAAGAGACGGATAGGCGACAGTGTGCAGAAAGGTGATCTGCTGGCGGAGATGTATGTCAATGACCGGAGGAACGAGGAGGCGGCAATACGGCTGCTCAGGCAAGCCATCCATATTGACAGGGAGAGAGAGCCTGTGCAGGTGCAGCAGCAGAAGCTGATTGCAGAAGTCGTGGGATGATTTATTGTACGTACTTGTATGATGATCACAAGTACATCATGGAGAAGAGGCGTAAAAGGAAAAGGAAAAGTACAATGTGTAAAACT
>CAZSBC010000198.1:0-4570 GCA_964605195.1 uncultured Spirochaetales bacterium
GGAAGACCAAGGACTTTCTGGTAGCTTGAGAAATAGATGCGGCCGAGTTTCAGGCGATCATACAGCCCCCACATGTAGGGGAGTATATCGGCATCCCGTTCATCTGCTGCTCCCACAATGAACTGGGTGGAGGTCCTGACACGGGAGAACTTACCTCCCTTTCCCGTCAAGCTGCTGATCTTCTTTATCGGTTCTATGATATCGGAGGAATAGCGCTTCGCCTGAGAGAGTTTAGAGAAGAACCGTTCTCCCGGAGTCTCTATGTTCAGAGAGACTGCTGAAGCGAGGGATAGAGCCGCCTCAATGGCAGCATCCGAAGCCCCGGGTATTATTTTGATGTGTATGTATCCACGGTAGTGATAGCGATACCGTAGAATTGCTGCCGTATCTGTCAGCAGCTGCATGGAGCGGTCAGGTGTATCAAGGATGCCGGAGCTGATGAAGAGCCCTATGAGAGACTTCCTGCGGCAGATATCGAGGAAGATTGAGGCAAGTTCTTCGGGAGCTATGTTGACACGGTTGCTCTTGCCCCCAGATCTCAGCGGGCAGTACCCGCAGTCACTGCTGCAGGCATTCGTAACAAGGGTTTTTAGCATGATCCCCGTTCCGCCGCCGGGAACTGTCACAGGATAGAGCCAGTTCCCGCCTCTGCCCCTGTGCCGGTGATCCGCAGGATCGGATGTTCCACAGGCGCACGCGAGATCATACTGGGCATCTTGTGCCAGAAGATCCAGTTTAGACACGATATCCATGAAAAGAGGGTAACATATGTTAAGCTTATATGCAATTGAAAAGCCTGCAGATTTTTTACCGGTTACGTGTAACCCCGTGTCTGGGACAGTTGTCACGTAACGGGCACTCGGAACAGCGGGGAGAGAGGGGGGTGCATATCTGCTGGCCATAGGTGACAAGGAGTTCATTCAGCGAAATCCAGTACTTCCTAGGCATGATCTGCTCCAGGGCCTTTTCTGACTCCTCTGGTGTTTTTGTGGTTATCCAGCCGCACCGGTTGGAGATGCGATGAACATGCGTGTCGACGCATATGGCATCAATACCGAATCCGAGATTCAGGGTAAGATTTGCCGTTTTGACACCTACTCCTGGAAGGGCAAGCAGGTGATCACGATCAGGGGGAACGCTGCCGCCGTACTGTTCTAGGATGATATTCGATATTTCATGGATATTCTGTGCCTTGCGGCGATAGAAGCCGGCAGGGTAGATCAGCTGGGCAATCTGCTCTAAGGGCATAACTGCCATCTCTGCAGGGGTGTCAGCTGCTGAAAAGAGCTTACGGGCAGCAGTAAGCGTGACTGAATCTTTCGTTCTCAGGGAGATGATCGTTGAGATAAGCACCCTGAAGGGATCGTTCCGGTCCGCGGCGATCTGTGAAACAGAGGGCAGGGTCACTCCCCGCTGCTGAAGAGCTGTAGAGAGAAGGGTGAAAACTGAATCCCAGTATTCGGGAGCTTTGTTCTTCACGTTCCAACACTCCTGTAATCATATTGCCCAGTAAATATCTTGACACCCAGCACCAATAAGTCTAGGTTTAGGCTATGATTATTGTATTACATAAACAGATCACTGAACAGCAGAAGAGAGATATCCGCACCTATCTTGAAGAGCATAAATTCAAGGTGCGTGAAATTACCGGCGAAGAGGAGACCATCTACGGAGCCGTTGGTGTTGCCAGGGTAGATATCCGCGAAGTCGAACTGCTCAAGGGGGTCGCAAAGGTTATCCCGATATCGAGACCGTACAAACTCGCTTCACGTGAGTTGAAGAAGGAAGATACCGTAGTGCAGATCGGAGGTATCAAGGTCGGGGGAAACCGTGTTGCGGTGGTAGCCGGCCCCTGTGCCGTTGAGAGCCGCGAGCAGATATTCGCAGTTGCCAAGGCAGTCAGCGAGGCTGGAGCCGTAATTCTCAGAGGTGGTGCCTTCAAGCCCAGGACCTCTCCATACTCCTTCCAGGGATTGGGAGAAGCAGGCCTGAAGATGATGAAGGAGGCCGGTGTCGCTTACAACATGCCCATTACCAGTGAAGTAGTTAGCCCCCTATATGTGGAAATGATGGCAAATTATGTCGATATATTTCAGGTTGGGGCAAGAAATATGCAGAATTTTGAACTGCTCAAGGAGGTTGGTCGTGCCGGAAAACCGGTAATCCTCAAACGTGGTCTTGCTGCAACAATCGAAGAGTGGCTTATGGCTGCAGAATACCTCATGGCTCATGGGACCGATGATGTCATCCTCTGTGAACGGGGAATACGAACATTTGAACCCTATACACGCAACACCCTTGATCTGAGTGCGATACCGGTAGTGAAGAAACTCAGTCACCTGCCGGTGATTGTTGATCCGAGCCATGCAACGGGAATCAGGGAGAAAGTCTTTCCAATGAGCCTTGCTGCTGTAGCAGCAGGGGCAGACGGATTGATGATCGAAGTCCACACCAACCCGGAAAAGGCCCTATCTGACGGACCACAGTCGCTCTACCCTGAGCAGTTCGAGACCCTTATGCGTGATATCCAGGCGCTAGTTCCCGTTATCGGGAAATCAGTTGAGCAGATACCGCAGAAACAGGCCGTCAGGATCTCTTCCATAACGAAGGCAGCCGATACACCGAAAGAGAAACCGCTGGCTGCCTTCCAGGGGGTGCACGGAGCCTACAGCGAAATTGCACTGGATCGGTTTTTCGGGGATACAGTATCGGGCAAGCCCTGCCGTTCGTTCAGTGATGTCTTTGCAGCTGTGATGAGCGGGGAAGCTCTCTGCGGCATCATACCGGTGGAGAACTCCCTTGCCGGTACCGTTAATGACAACTTTGACCTGTTGCTGCGCCATCCCGACCTTACCGTCATAGGAGAACAGCAGATCCGGATTACCCACAATCTGATCGGCTTCAGGGAAGCGACACCTGAAACGCTCACCGACGTCTTCTCTCATCCCCAGGGTCTTGCCCAGTGTGCGGAGTTTCTCGATTCCTACCCGAATATACAGCGTAATCCGTTCTTTGATACTGCCGGAGCGGTAGCCTATGTTGCCAAAGAGGGAAACCGGGCCTTTGCAGCAATTGCCGGCAGGAAGACGGCTGAGTATTACGGTCTGGAGATTCTCAAGGAGGGCATTGAAACTAATCCCAGGAACTATACCCGTTTCTATATCATAGCGAGGGAGGAGACAAAGGGGCTGGTATCCGGATCTGTGATACCTAACCGTTCGGTAATGGTCTTCTCCACACCGGATTCACCGGGAGCGCTCTTTACCTGTCTCAAGGTACTGGCCGACTACGGGTTGAATATGAAGAAGCTCGAATCGCGTCCGATTCACGGGAAACCGTGGGAGTACATGTTCTTTGTGGAGACCGAAATTCCTGACATTGATACCCATACTAAGGCTGTCAGTGAGTTGCGTACGGTCAGCGAGACCTTTACCCATATGGGATTCTTCTACTCTGACCGGTAACTGTCATGGGAGGCAGGAAGGGATTTACCGTAGAGAAGCTGATCGTCGGAATGCTCTCGCAGCATCTGCAGCTTCCAGAAAGCATATGCTTGCTTCTTCAGGATCGGTACGGAGAGCTTGAACGGAAGGACGGACCCCTTCCCTTCAACTACACCCACTACTACGATGCTGAGATGGGTGGTGATCTGCAGAAACATTTTCTCACCTTCAGGCGGCTGGTTGATCCGTCAACCCTGCCAGATATAAAACTCTTCACCAATCGTATAGAACAGCAATATGCTGCTCCGGATGGAAGGAGAACGGTAAATCTGGATCCCGGATTGCTGTCAACCGGCAGATTCATTCTGGCAACTACCAAGGATCGGGGACACCGGATACCGCTCTCTTCTGGAATATTCGGTGAAGTAACCTTGATCTACAGCTGCAGGCAGTTCCAGCCGCTGCCCTGGACTTATGATGACTTTGCCGGGGACAGCTATCGAGAACTGCTCAAGGAGATTCGCAGGAGTTATCTGGATCAGCTGAAAAGCGAGCGCTGACATACCCAATATTGTGACATTCACGATGAATTCATACTGCGATTTTTTCAGTTACATGTAGTATGAAGAGAGTAATCTCCCTGCTTCTGACAATGCTGCTGCTCCTTACCGGCGGATGTGATTTCTTCTCCGCCACACGTGCCGTGACGTTGATCCTCGAAAAGCCGTCACCCTGGGAGCAGGCTGCCGCGCGGGATGTCTGGTATCATCTGCGCTGGCTTGATCCGGTTAATGGGGTGCAGGATAAATATATTCCTGCAGGAACCGGTGAAATCACCCTTCAGGTATCAAAGGGGACGGGTTTTGTGGCAGCAGCATATCCCGCTGCCATAGGAACGCCTGTGGGAGGATACGGTAACAGCTCAACAATAGTGCTCTCCTATGCACTCGGAGCAGCGGCCGATGCTGTTCTCCAGGCCGAGAAATTTCAGCCTGGATGCTGCTCCCTGATCAACTTCCCGGCATTCTCGGCTATGCTGGCCGAGAGGGGTAAAGGGGATCCCTGGTGCATTGGGAAGACCGGCCTCTACTACAGCCTGATTCAACAGAACCTCTCATGGGAATCCC
>CAZSBC010000199.1:0-4494 GCA_964605195.1 uncultured Spirochaetales bacterium
CTGTTATCTCGCCCCGCTGCCAGCGATCCTTAAGAATCTCAATCTCCAGATCATGCTGGTCGGATAGCAGGTCCATCTGCTCGCGAATGGCATCAAGCCGCTGCTGTGATAGATCCTCTTCCAGGTTAAGAATATCCAGGAAGATATCCCGTACACTTTCATGCTGGGAATCGATTACTTCCTGGGCTTCCCTGGAAGCTGTTATGGTTCCGAAGATCGCCTCATTGAGACCTTTGACAGCACCTTCACCCAGGGCTATGAGCGGGGCAAACTGCGGGAAGGCAGTCATTGCTGCATCGGCAGCACTGCCGATCAGGGAATCAATCAGGTTCTCTGCCGTTGCAGCCAGGTTCATATCGCCTGATCCCAGACTACCAATCATATTCTCCAGGGAGCCACCAAAAGCCTGGACCATGGAAGATGACAGCTCTTCCCAGATATCAATTGTATTGCCGGATTCTTCCTGCAGTGATTTCAGGGCCAGTTCTATCTGGTAGAGCTCCCAGGCAGTATAGTTTCCCATAGCTGCCAGCCGGGAAAGCTCCTGTTCCAGGACCATGGTCTTGGCATCGGTAACGCTCAGCTCTTCTCCAAGATCAGCATAGCTTTTCCTCAAATAAAATGCCTGTTCATCTATACTAGAGAGCACTTCCGCAATCGTCGCGCTCTTTTCTCCCAGGGTAAGAAATTCCTGGTAGTTGGCAATAAAGGCATCCATGAAATCAGTTTCAGCTCCGGTCTCAATCAGCTCCTCAAGAGTACTCTTTACTGCCCGCTGCTTTGCGGTAAATCCGTCGAACTCACCACCAGCCTGAACATAAGCGGCACTCAAACGCTCAATGGAAGATATCTGGTTCTCCAGTTCATTGGTTACAGCAGAGAAATCCGGATTTGGTTTTGCTGAATCATCCGGAAGATCGGAGAGGATTTCCCGGTATTGGGCAATGAACTGCTCAAGATGTGCATCGTTGACAATCCCATCTTCCACCAGGCTGGTAAGCATCTTCCGGACAGCAGCCTGTTTACGGGTAAACGCATCGAACTCGATCCTTGCCTGAGCATGAGCAGCAGCAAGGGCATCGATGGAGGCGATCTGCTTATCAATAGCAATTTGGGCAGCAGAAAAAGCCTCTGCACTGGTCGGAACTATTTCAGGATCCGCTTCATTCTTAAGATCCAGGAACTCCTTGTACTGTGCTATGAAGCCGGTAAGGAAATCGCTATCTGCTCCCCCTGCTGCAAGCTCCTCAAAGCTCTTGAGGACCAGGGACTGCTTGCGGCTGAATGCATCAAACTCATTCCCCGACTGGGCATAGGCAGCCTGGAGACGGTCAACGATATCAATCTGGTCGGCAAGTTCGGCAGTAATCTCAGAAAACGATACTCCCTCAGGAGATTCCGGCTGACTTGATTTCAGGTCGGCAAGGAACTCCCGATAAGTGGCAATATACTCATCCAGATGTTCATCATTGATAATCCCCCCGGATACCAGGTCAACCAGGGATTTCCTGACGGCAGCCTGCTTTTGGGCAAATGCATCAAAGGTGATCCCGGCTTCAGTATGGGCTGCTGAGAGTTTATCGATGGCCGAGAACTGGGTAGTTATTGAGGCTGTAGTGGCATCGAGAGCTTCCCTGCTCTTACGGTATTTCAGGATTGCACTCTGGGATTCAATATCAGCATCCTGGGCAGCAGATTCCTGCTCCTGAAGACTCAACTGATCCTTCAGCTGCTGAAGCTTCTCTTCTTCTATCCTGATATTCTCAAGCACGGCATCGACTATGGTATCCCCGCCAAAGGTGGTGCGAATCCAGTCGGCTCCTTCATAAAACCACTTCTTGGCAATCGTGTTGGGATTGGCAAATCCTTCCAATTGGATATAGAGATCATCAACTTTCTTCTGCTGAGTTGCTATGGCTGAAGAGATGTCGGCAGTAGGATCCCCGGCAAGAGCAGCATCGTAGTTCCTCTTGGCTTGAGTGGCCTCATTCCAGGCCTCAATCTGCTCGGTGATACGCAGCTTTATCGGGGTGAAGAAGTTGGTGGTTGCCTCCCCGATAATCTCTCGGCGCTCTTTCCAGGCTTCGTTGTAGCGCCGGTCAACATCGAGAGCCAGGGTCGTTTCACTCTGGACATTGGCCAGGGCATTCCTGCTCTGCTCGTAGGCAATCTCCAGCCTTGCCTGAGCCTGGGCCTGCAGCAGGGCTTCACCGGTAAGACCGCTCAACCCCTGTTCCAACAGTCTAGCTTGAACAGCAGATTCGCGGACCACCACGCCCCACTTCTTCATCGACTCGCCTTCACCGCTCATCAGCTTGGTGAGATCCGAAGTGGCATCGGCTGCATCCCCGATATTGGGACTCATCTTGGCTAAAGCTGCTCCCAGATAGGCAGCCTTTTCGGTCAGGTCCAGGGCAGCAACCCCAGCCAGTCCGAATCCGGTCAGGATATCACCGGTCTCTGCCAGGATTCCCACCATGGTACTTCTGGCATAGTTGAAGGTAGCAGCCAGCTTTTCAGCGCGATCTTCGGCAATATCGGTAATTCCGTCATAGGTGATGGCAAACTTCTGAGCCCTAGCCTCTGCCTGCTCAAAATCCTCTCCCGATTCCTTGATGAAGCGGGTGGTAGAACTCAAAGCTGCAGCTACCCCGACAAAGGGCAGCACGGTACGCATGAAGGCTGCCGTCACACTAGTAGCTGTTTTGACCGTTGCTGTATAGGCGCGTTTGGTGGAGGTTAATCTGGCAACGGAGGCTGCATTGCTGTCATAGCGCTGCCGAAGCCGGGTGATGGTACTGTCCAGGGGATTCATACCCTGCCGGATCAGCCGCTCGATCTCCTTACGGAGCATCTGCTGTTCTTTCTGCAGGGCCGCCGTCTCACCGCCAAAGTATCGGGCAGCCCTGGCATTACGCTCCAGTCTCCCTTCAAAGCGCTCAAGGTGCTGAGCAGCGGCAGCCTGGTCCAGTTTGGTTACCGCTTCCCCGGTTTTGGCTGCCTCACTGCGTAAGCGCTTGAGATTCACCTCTGCCTGAGAGCTGTTGGTATCAATGGTTAGTTGTATCTTTGCTCCGCTCGGCATATCGGTAACTTCTCCCTGGTCCTTTCTAATTCCCAACGCTGCATGGCAGCAAACTCAGCCTCAAATCTCTTGATCCAGCGGATCACCACCGGTCGCTCATCAAGCACTCCCTTCCCATGCGGCAGCACCTTCAGGAGATGGAAATCATGCCAGATGCCATAGATATTCCCGAACTCCCTTGTGTAATAGGCTGCAATGCTGGATCCTTCCACATATCCCTCGGGTTCCGGTACCGGTATCCGCGGAGGATCCCGGTTCTTATCCCACTCTCGAGCGAACCAGCCCAGGAAGGATAGCTGGAACGCTATGATCAGTTTTTTTCTTCACTCTCCCCTATCTCTTCATAGAAAAGGTGGTAGATAATCTCCTTCAGCAACTCAGCAGCCTTGCGGCTCCTGGCAGCAAGGAGTTTTTCTCCGGTATCAACTGTCTCACCTGCAACAGTGAAGTTGCTGATACTCTTTATCTTCCTGGAGATCCGGGGATAGTCATACATCTTGCGGTATATCCCCCCATCATTAAGGGTGTATTCCATCTCGGCAAAATCCCGGGCAGTCAGGTGCTCTACCTCCACCACAACCTGCTCTTCAGCCGGTCGAGTCTGATTGCCCCATAGAGCCGGGACAAAGCGATCATGCAGGCTTGCTTTCACTTCCACTCGGTTTCTCCTTGTTGTCCTTTCCCTTATCGGGAGTTTTCTTCACGACACTTCTTGCTGAATTGAATTTCCCGAGATCCTTTGCCCTGGTGGTAATTCTCACATGCGTGATAATCCTATCTTTCCGGTAACGGGTCTCCAGATGCTCAGCATTCTCTATTCTTTCCCCATCCTCGCTATGGATAGAGAACTCTCCCGGCTTCTTCCGGGCTATACGCAGTTCCATCAATTACCTCCCTCAGGCTACCGTCCTGACATAGGTATCCCGGTAGTTCACCTGCATCTGCAGGGAAAAGTCCTGGTTACCTTTCAGGGGTTTGTTCAGGGTTAATGAAGTGATCAGTCCTCTAGTCAGCGACCACTCCTCTTTCTCACCGCTTACACTCGAGAGAAGATGGCAGGTGGCAAAGGTGATCTCTTCCCCCTTGGGATCGGTCACGGTAATAGCTCCTGCTCCGTCATCTACACTGACAAAACCAGACCGGCTTTTCAGCTCCTTCTGCAGCTCATCATCGATGCGGTTGTATCCGCTGAGGCTGTAGGTGTTGGAGGGATACCCTTCATCTGAGAAATGGGCCTGGGAATCTCCCTGAGTAGTATCCTCGGTGGTTCCCCGGCTGCCGCTAACTTCCCCATCGGTAGCCCACTCAATAAGCTCTTCAGTCAATGGGAAAACCGCTTCATTTTCAGCAGGAGTCCAGGTATTGGCAATAGCATGGAAGATTGATCCAGATGTCTTCCCTTCAGGAAG
>CAZSBC010000200.1:0-4430 GCA_964605195.1 uncultured Spirochaetales bacterium
GCTACTTGGTATGAATACCTATGTAAAAGGAGAGTAGTATGAGTGTTCAAGCTGCACAAGAAACACAGACTGATACCCCTGCTGTATCAGAACACGCTGTCGATGATGCTTCACTGTTTCCCGTTCTGAGAGATGTAATTGCATCGTATGAAGGCGAAGAGGGCGCCCTTATTCCGGTGCTCCAGACCATTCAGAACATGCTGGGATATCTTCCTGAAAATGCCCTTCGCTTTGTCAGCAAGGAGTTGCGGATCCCGTTCAGTGAAGTAACCGGAGTAGTATCCTTCTACTCGTTCTTCTCCATAAATCCCCGCGGTAAATTCCTCATCCGGGTCTGCCTTGGTACTGCCTGCTACGTTCGCGGCGGCAACGAGGTGCTTGAATCCCTCTCAAGGGAACTGGGCATCCGGGTCGGGGAGACAACAGCAGACAGAAATTTTTCCCTGGAAATTGGACGCTGCTTCGGTGCCTGCGGTCTTGCTCCGGTAGTCATGGTCAATGATGACGTACACCAGCGGGTCAAGCCAGCCAAGGTCCGTGATCTGCTGCATCAGTATCAGGAGATGGTCGAAGGAGGAAACTCATGAAAAAGATTACTTCATTGAAAGATTTCAGCAATTCGGCTGATAACCTGGCCAAGAAGGCGGCAGCATCCGCTACCGTAAATGAGATTCTTGTCTGTACCGGCGGCGGTTGTATAGCTTCGGGTTCCATGGATATCGTGAAGGCTCTGGAGAAAGAGATTGCCGAACAGCAGCTCGATATCTCCATCAAATGCACCGGCTGCCTTGGCCCGTGCTCCAAGGGACCGGTCATCACCTGCAATCCCCTGGGGACGGTGTATGAGGGGGTAACACCGGGAATCATTCCCGAACTGCTCACTTCTCACTACAGGGATCAGCGCCCCCTCTACTCGCACCTCTTCAAGGATTCAGCAAAGAGCAGTCCGGCTGAAAAGATAGAGAACTCGGAATTCTTCAAGCCACAGGAAAAGATTGTCCTGCAGAACTGCGGGATTGTTGACCCCCTCTCGATTGAAGATGCAGTTGCCCACGGTTCCTATGCCGGGCTGGCAAAACTGCTTGGTACGAGCGGTATCGATGCCATCGACGAGCTGAAGATTGCCGGGCTGCGGGGCAGAGGCGGGGCAGGATTCCCCACCTGGCTGAAGTGGAAGTTCACTCAGGATGCTGAGGGCAGCGAGAAATTCGTTCTCTGTAATGCCGATGAGGGCGATCCCGGAGCCTACATGGACCGCAGTGTTCTGGAAGGCGATCCCCATGCACTCATTGAAGGCATGGCAATTGCAGCTTTGACCGTCGGCGCACAAGTCGGCTATGTATATGTCCGGGCAGAATATCCTCTTGCTGTGGCCCGACTGCGGAAGGCCATTGACCAGGCTGTCGAGGCAGGTCTGCTGGGTGCAAACATCATGGGAACTGACTTTTCATTCACTCTTGATATCAGGATGGGCTCCGGGGCTTTTGTCTGCGGTGAGGAGACTGCCCTGATCAATTCCATTGAGGGCAAGCGCGGCGAGCCGCGGACCCGACCGCCGTTTCCGGCTCAGAAGGGTCTCTGGGGCAAGCCTACCCTGCTTAATAACGTTGAAACCTATGCCAACATACCTGCGATCATCAGAAACGGGGCCAAGTGGTATGCCTCGTTCGGTACCCCGGACAGCAAGGGTACGAAGGTGTTTGCCCTCGCAGGGGCAGTCAACAATACCGGTCTCGTTGAGGTTCCCCTGGGAACACCGCTCGGTGACCTGATCTTTGATGTCGGCGGCGGTATCAAGAACGACCGCCCCTTCAAGGCGGCACAGATCGGTGGTCCCTCGGGCGGGTGTATTCCCTTGCAGAACCTCAGTGTCCCGCTTGATTATGAACCCCTGAAGGAGTTGGGTGCGATAATCGGGTCAGGCGGTCTCATTGTCATGGATGATACTACCTGTATGGTCGATGTGGCCCGCTACTTCCTCGAATTTGTTCAGGAGGAGTCCTGCGGGAAATGTGTACCCTGCAGGGTCGGTACCAAACGCATGCTGGAGATTCTCACCAGGATCTGCAATGGCGAAGGCAAGGATGGTGATATCGAGGCCCTTGAGACTCTCGGTCATCGTATCAAGGATACCGCTCTCTGCGGTCTCGGTCAGACTGCACCTAATCCGGTGCTCTCCACCATCCGCCACTTCCGTCATGAGTATGAAGCTCATATTCGCGACAAACACTGTGAAGCAGGTGTATGTCCCGGTCTGGTACGGGCATCCTGCCAGAGTGCCTGTCCGGCACGGGTCGATATCCCCGGGTTCATTGCCCTCACCGGCGAGGGACGGTATGCCGAGGCACTGAAGCTGCACCGGGAGAGAAATCCCTTTGCTGCTGTATGTGCAAGAGTCTGCTTTCACACCTGTGAGGATAAATGCCGGAGGATCAGCCTTGATGATGCTGTTTCGGTTCGCGGTGTGAAGCGCTTTCTCGCAGATCAGGAGATCACCATTCAGGTGCCTGAAGTTCGTGAGAACGATCGTAATGCCGGCAAGAAAGTTGCCATCGTGGGTGCCGGTCCGGCCGGTCTCTCCTGTGCCTACTTTCTGGCCCGGCTAGGCTACAAACCGACAATTTTCGATGCATCTGTCCGCCCGGGCGGAATGCTGGTGCAGACGATACCATCCTATCGCCTTCCCCGTGAAACGGTTGCGAGAGAGATCCGCATGATCGAGCAGATGGGTGTTGATATCATCAGCGAAAAGGCCCTTGGCCGAGATTTTACCATTGATTCACTGCGTGAAGAGGGCTATGAGATGTTCTTCCTCGGTGTGGGTGCTCCGGAATCAACTACGATGGGTCTCCCAGGTGAGGAGCTTGATGGTGTCCTGCAGGCTGTACCGTTCCTGCAGCAGTACAATGTACGCGGATCGGCTCAGGTCGGCAAGCAGGTTGTGGTAATCGGTGGCGGTAATGCCGCCATAGATGCAGCCAGAACGGCACTGCGTCTTGGGGCCGATGATGTCCGCATAGTCTACCGCAGAAGCCAGGATGAGATGCCGGCATATGCCGAAGAGGTCGAAGAAGCCCTGCATGAGGGCGTCCAGATTTCCTGCCTGACCCAGCCGGTCGAGATTATCGGTGATGCATCCGGAGCCGTTACCGGGGTTGCCTGTCTGCCCATGCAGCTAGGCAGTTTTGACCGCTCCGGTCGCAGAAGGCCGCAGGCTGTTGAGGACGAGAAGTTCACCATCACTGCCGATCAGGTCATCATTGCAATCGGTCAGCGTCTCAATGTACGCGATATGATGGGTGAAACCACCATTGACCTGAATAAATGGAACTTCATTTCTGCTGATCCGGTCACCGGGGCAACTTCGGTTCCCGACATTTTTGCCGGGGGAGACTGTGTTGACGGTCCCTCTTCGGTTGTCGATGCGATAGCTGCCGGTGAACGCGCGGCTGTAGGAATCGATATAGCGCTTACTGGAGAAGATCACGCCTTCTGGCGCTTTGAAAAGGATATTGAGACCGATTTTGATCCTGATGAGGATCCGGTCATGTATGACCGGGAGAAGGTGCGAGCGATCCCCATTGAACGGCGTCGCTGTAACTTCGAGGAGGTTGAACTTTCCTGGAGTGAACCGGTAGCAAGGCGACAGGCTCAGCGCTGTCTGCGATGTGATTACGGCAAAACAATTCGAATGGAACAGAAGGAGAAGGAGGCTGTACATGGTTAATATAACTATAAACAATCAACAACTTACTGTCGATGACGGTACTACAATTCTTACGGCAGCCCGTGATGCCGGGATTACCATTCCCACCCTCTGCTTTCTGGAGGGTACAGCTCCTCAGGCTGCCTGCAGGGCCTGTGTGGTGGAGATCGAGGGTGCCAATGCGCTTGCTGCCTCCTGCTCCACTCCAGTCCGCCCTGACATGGTGATTCACACCAATACCAAGCGTGTTCGGGATGCCCGCAGGACGGTGGTTGAGCTGATGCTCAGCGAGCATGTCGGTGAGTGCCAGACATGTGTACGCAGCACGGACTGCGAACTGCTGGCTCTTGCACAGAATCTTGGTATCCGTGACATTCCCTTTGCGGGGGAGACCCCTGCCGGTGGTGTTGATGTCTCAACACCGGCGCTTGCCAGGGACCCGGGGAAGTGCATCAAGTGCCGGAGGTGCGTATCGGTCTGTTCCGAGATACAGAATGTAGGGGCAATCAGTGCCCAGTACCGGGGATATGATACGGTTATCGGACCGGCATTCGCCCGTTCGATGTCCACAATTGCCTGCGTACAGTGCGGCCAGTGCTCGGCAGTCTGTCCGACCGGAGCAATTACCGAGATTACCCATATTGATGCGGTATGGAATGCCCTTGATGATCCAAGCAAGCATGTTGTTGTGCAGACGGCACCGGCAATTCGGGCCGCCCTTGGA
>CAZSBC010000201.1:0-4419 GCA_964605195.1 uncultured Spirochaetales bacterium
AGTCCGCTGCCAGCTGATAATCTGCTCTTCACCTGGTACCATCCGGCTGCAAGCGCGGTTAATCCATCCCCGTCAATTGCTGCCCCGTTTTTGAAATAGTAGTGTTTGCCGTCTTTTCCGGCAGGTCGTTCTTTACTCATAATTACTCATCTCCTTAATAGAGTCTGTTCATCCTCACCTGCAGCAATACCATCACCGCAGCATGAATCTGGGGACCACTGGGCCATTTTTCCTCGGCACTGACTGCAGTCTCAATAAATGCCCCGGTAAAGGTTCCCCCGGCATCGAGGCTCTCAATCAGGCAGTCCTGATATGAATCCAGATCACTCTCACTGCCGGAAGGCAGCCTGATCTCAATAATCACCTGACCGTTACGTTCATCTTCATCCAGACTGGAGCTCCACATCGAGACGGTTCCCACACATGGGTACTCACCCCGGTTATCATCTACACGGTAGCAGCCCCAGGCCTGTACCACTGACAAGCCAGCTGCGATCAAACGCAGGTTCAGATCCTGCTGCAGGTGCTCAATAATCTTCTGCAGTCGCTCATTGGTCTTCATTTCACCAGATCCTCAAGCAGTATCTTCTCAAACTCCGTTGCCCACTGCCGAACCTGAGTCTGGGCACTCTGCGGAGTCTTGCGGGTCACCACCCATTTGCCCCGTTCCCGTTTCCCCGAACGCAGCATCCTGCCACGCTCAAAGAGGTTCATAGGGATAGAGGTTAATCTGGCTTGTTCCCCCCTTCTGGCAATTCGGTAATTGACCATGCTTCGACCAAGGGAATCCTGATCTGTAGTCAACATGATCTCCTGCCCGGAGAGAAACTGGCTTTTCATCAGCTCCTTGATCCTGGTTGCCGTGAAGCCCAGGTAACGGCTCCGCATTTCCGGAAACCGCTCAATTACCCGCTCCAAAGCATCCAGGTCTACAAAGGCATGGGTAGAAAACTTCATATCCGAAGCTCCAAAGTGGTAATCCCATCAGATCCCGGTTCCCGGATCCCGGCTATCTCATAGAGCTTCTCCCCGATCAGCAGCTGCATACCGGTTCTCACCGCTATCGGTATTCCGGATTCACAGAGCCGCAGCACAATATATTTAGAGGCAACTGGAACCTGGTTTTCGATATCAAGCTCCCGGTAGGAGTTCTCGAAGATTCCCGATCCCTGGAAACTCTCCTCCCCATTAATAAGGAGGAAGGGAATCGAGATTTCTCCTGTTCCTACCAGGGATTCGGTATCATGCTGTACCTGGTTCCAGAAAGCCTCTCCCATCTACGCCACCTTCACCACGCTGTAGGAGTCGATATCGATCGGCACCATCAACGGGCAGCTGCGCAACCTGGTTGTCACTAGGTCGGGATTCTTCTGCTTCAGCTGGTCTACCATATATTCGGCCTGGACCATATCCATGAACTCGGCATCGAAGAAGCCGGTGAAGTACTGGTCATAGCGGGTCTCCTTGGAGCCCACCCATATCCAGCCTTCCGGGACATAGCGTTTGGTCTGGCTGTCGCTATCATCGAAATAGCGTCCTCCATAGACCCAGATCTCCACGGTAGCCTCGGTCAGCTCCAGGGCTCCCTTCAGGGACGCCTGCATGGCAGGGTTGTAGGAGGGAGCATTAAGATTACCGAAACTGATCCAGCGGGAAGATGCCGGTGATCCCATCATAGCCATCACCTTCTTATTGTTCCTGAAAGCCTGCCAGGCTGAGATGCTCATGATCACCATATTGGTCGGAGTTCCCGACTCTTCCTCATTCAGGGCAATCACATCATCGAGATCCTTGAAGGGATCGGCACTGTCAGAGCTCCATTTGGTTGCCAGATCTTTCTTGTGGGTCTCCTTCATGCCGTAGTCATAGGTTTTCCCCAAGATGGTCAGCTTTCCGTTGAAAAGGGCTGCAGCACACTGGTACTCGACTGATCGCAGCCAGCGGTTCTTCAACTCCCTGGTATTACGCACCAATTCATCCACCCCGCTCTTCACAGAGCTGGTCCCGAAGGGAGTTACCCCGAAGGGCCTCTTGGCAGCATGGGTATAGTTGAATGGAACTGACTCGTTGATAAAGGGAGCCTGATATTCATCGGTATCGTACCCGGCTTTGCTGATTACCCGGGCCGGTTCCTGGTGTTCGGTATACCCAGCCAGATAACGGGTCTTGTTGACCTTATCGACCAGGATCTTGGTATCAGGGGTGACAATCTTCTGACTCTGTGAATTCCCCCAGAGGGTGGAAAAGAGAAAGGTGGGATTGCCGTAGCTGATCTCATAGGCTTTCGCCATCTGCACTCTAGTAAAGATATCTACTGTGGTTCCGCTCATGTTAGTAATTTCCTCCTACAGTATCGATGTGAATCATGCCCTTAGCGCGCATCTGTTCACGGTAATCGGCAGCACTCTCACCATCAGTTACGATGAGCAAGGCTGCATCAAACTCACCGCTCTCCCAGCCTTTGGCTGAAACATCGGCTTCAGTGGCATCGGTATCAACCATCAGCACCTGTTCGGGACTGCCTGCTCCATCCTCAGCTACTGCAGATACGGTTTTAAACTTCCCGGATCCGTTGACTGCAATAGTGAAGCCGTCTCCCAGCACAAAGGGAGTTGCCCCATCGGTGATGGTGAAGTTGATCTCACTGGAAACAAAAGCCTCCCCGATGGTTGCCATTCCACATGAATAGCCAGCCGGAGAGAGGACATTGAATTCTCCTCCTGCCGTGGTCTTGACGGCAATAAGCTTATAGGTGCCCTTCTGAACCTTGGGACCGACTGATATGCTCCCAACCGTTCCATCTCCAGTATTACCGGCCAAGGCAGCTGCCGCTGCAGCACTTTTTACCTCGGAGAGGATGGTTCCCATCAGCAGGTTCTGTCCTACCTCAATAATATTCGGCCTGGAGGTTATCCACCCGCCAAGCAGTACATTTCGTACTGTATTCTCTGCCATGTGTTAGGCCTCCTGTTTCTCAAGTCTTTCCAGGGATGAGAGCTCTTTATCAAGTTCTGAAAAGCTCACCCCGAAGATGTTCTTCTTATCCTCAACCGGAGCAGTTTCACTGGCCGGTTTCTGAACAACGTTATCAAGGACTGAAGCATCCTCACTCCTGTCAACCAATGCTTTCAGTCGTGCTATCTCCTCCTGCAGTTCGGTATTTACCTGCAGGGCTGCCGATTCTACACTCAAGCCCTCATCGATAGCCCGGTCAGTTAAAGTCATGGATCCACCCAATGCCATGATGGCTTTGATACGGTCCCGTTCAACTGCAGCAGCATCAACATTAGTGACAACCTCAGCTGTCGACTGTAGATCAGTAGTTTCCTGATTCTCTGTGTGCATAGCACCTCCTTTTCTTTCTGCTTCTCCCATTTTTCTATCTCCTCGTATTTCTGTTCTGTTTACCACTTCATCTATCAGCCCCAGGGATAATGCCTCCTGGGCAAGGAAGACTTTCCCTTGCCCATAGCTTTCCTGGACTGTCTCAACCGATATACCCCGTCCTTCTGCCACTTCGGCTTCAAAAAGGGCTGCTATCTGGTCCACCAGCTTTTGGTATTCATCTTTACCCTCATCACTGTCAGGAGCAGGAGCTTTGTAGGCAGATGAACGATAGGTGATCTGCTCAAAGACAGAATCCTTTCTCTTTACAAAGCTGATAAAGGCTCCGATGGATCCGATCATGGATGTATTGGAGGCCGTAATCCTGTCTGCCTGGGCTGCAAGCCAATAGGCTCCCGATGTGCAGTGCCCTGATATATGGGCATGGACCGGTTTCCCCGATTCCCGGATGCTTTCAGCAAACTCACTCAAGCCCGATACTTCTCCTCCTGGAGAGTCGAAGAAGAGCATGATGTTCTCTACTGAATTATCGGCTTCAGCTTTCTGGAAGACATGCTGAAGGTATCCGGTGGGCATACCACCCAGAAGCCATGTCTCAAAGGTCCACCTGCGTGATAGTATTCCCTGGATCTTGATATAGGCAGTGCTGCCTTCAATCCAGTAGGGCTCAATCAGCTCCTCAAAGGCTGTTTCCAGATCCCTGCGATCCGAGGCAGAAAACTGCATCTCCCCAATGCTCTTGAGCTCCTCCCTGATATATTCATCTACTGCGTAGAGTCTGTTCATGCACTCGCCCTCTCTTTCCCCGAAGGATCCGGAATCGCTTTCTCCAATCCTCTTCTGCGGATCTCCTCCTGTTCGTCATGCAGGTCATCCAGCACTTCATCCAGGTCAAACCCAAGGGCTGCTGACTCCTTCTTGCGGGAGGAAAGTTTGGCTTCCACCCGCTTGACGGCAGCATCAACTTCCACTGAAGGATTGATCTGTCCCGGGGCAATCCCTACCCAGGAGGCATGGCAGTAGGCTCGTTTGATAGCAATGTCATCAAAGAAACCAGGGCAGCTGATCCTTCCC
>CAZSBC010000202.1:0-4412 GCA_964605195.1 uncultured Spirochaetales bacterium
TTCTGCTGCCACAGAAGATGTCAGAAAGGCCAGAATGAGCAGTATCAGATATGTTCTCTGTAAAGCCATAGTTATCACATCCCCAGGAGAGTCTGAAGAAACTCCTCCTTATCAAAGGGTATCAGGTCATCATAGCCCTCACCCACCCCGATAAAGGCAATCGGCAGCTTCAGCTGCTTGCCGATCTGGATGATGCTTCCACCCTTGGCAGCTGAATCGTACTTCGTCAGTATGATCCCATCGATACCGATGGCCTGATTGAACAGTTCAGCCTGCCGTACGCCATTCTGCCCAGTTGTACTGTCTATCACAAGCAGTTTCCGGTACACGGCACTGCCCATACGGTTACGGATGACCTTGTCGATCTTCTGCAGTTCACGCAGGAGGTTCTCTTTAGTATGCATCCTTCCTGCGGTATCGGCAAGAATAACCTGCTCATCTTTTGCACGGGCACTGGTAATGGTATCAAAGATCACTGCACCGGGATCAGCTCCGGGATTCTGGCATACGATCCGGGTACCTGTCCGTTCGGCATGCAGTTTTAGCTGATCAATCGCAGCAGCCCTGAAGGTATCGGCAGCACTCATGACCACAGAAAATCCCTCAAGCTGGTATTTGTGTGCCAATTTGGCAATGGTAGTGGTTTTCCCCACACCGTTAACTCCGAGTATCAGCATGATGTTGAGACGCTTTGCATCGGGTTGCGGTTCCAGAACGCTAATATACTCTCCCAGCATATCCTTGAGCAGCCGTATGGCTTCATCTGTCTCCAGACTCTTTTTCCTGCAGGCTTCCTGCAGCCTTTCGGAAACCTCAAAGGAAGTTATGGCACCTAGATCACCCTCGATCAGCAGATCTTCAAGGTTCTCAAAGAAATCGGCATCAAACTGTTTTCTGGATCTAAAAAGAGAGGCTAGCCGTTTTCCAAAATTACGTTTCATCTGTTACTTCCATCCTGCAGCAGCATCAGTTATAGGTTCTATGATAATAATCTACTAAACTGCCCATCGTATCAAGTAGAAAGATGACATTTATACCCAGCATGCCCCGAAAAAGGATATCATTCACCGGAAGCGTATCATTGCCCTGGACCAGACCGCTTAGGAAGACCGTACCGGGCAGGCTGATGATGAAACGGGCCAGTGAACTGTAGAACAGTTGTTCACCGAAGGCAGTTTCACTGTCGAACTCCTTCCAGACCGGCAGCAGGTTCACCTGCATACCGTTGGTGATATCACCGGAGTACACGATTTCCGGGGCATACCCGTCAGCGCTCGCAATGATCGACTCCCCCGGGAGTGCACCATCTCCGAGAAGGACAACGTTACCGGTTTCATTACCGTTCTCATCTGAGAGCCGGGCTGTATACGGTGTAACGGAGAGCAGCTGCATTGGGACAGGAGTATTGCCCTGCTCCTTTACCATGGTGAAGTTCTCACCCTGGGAGAGCTCTATGATGCTCTCAGCTGGAGCAGTTCCGTCATTCCATTGCACGGAAACGGTGTAGGTCCCCGGTGCAAGCAGGCGCAGCCTCCTGTCCCGGGGATGAAACACTTCACTGTTGAGGGTGACCACAGCCAGGTCGGCATCGGTTTCCTCCACAAAGAGCGTTGCCGGCTGATAGTTACCGATCTGTGCCGTGAGGAAGCCGGCTATCTCATCAGCAGCATCAAAGAGTTTGTTTGCGGTAAAGGAGAATCGCTTCGTTACATCGGATTCGGGGTCCCAGTAGTGCCTGACTGAAACTTCCAGGATAAAGACACTGCTGAACTTCTCCAGGTTGCTTGTTACGATGATATCATATCCTGAAAACTGCTCAGTACGCAGATAGGGAAATATTTCCCCCTCGGGCAACACGGTTTCATACTGAAACTCTTCAATCCTGCCCATCTCAATCGGTACTCTGACGTACTCCCCGCTTTGTTCGTACGATGCTATTTCTCCAACCACTTCCGTAGGCCGGGCAGCAGCCCCAGGAGTACGAAGGTCACCCAGCAGCTGTTGCCTGTCGGTATTTCGGGCTGTTGTGAAGGCTGTCTCCTCAAGCGTTGCACTCTCTCGTGCAAGTGCAGCTGCATGTTTCGCAGAGACAACCTCCGGAGCTTCCAGTCGGTAGTCAATAATCGGGAAGCCGCTTTGGAACAGTTCATTCACATAGGACTGTATGAGGCTATTCTGGTCACCGGAATTATCAAAGAGCATCTCGGTTCTGACAACACCGACCCGCCAGGCATCCCCTTCCGCAGTGTCGCCAGGGTTCCACTCCTGCGCTCCCCCGCCCGAGAGCAGCGCGGGAAAGATCAGGGTACATACAAGTACCAGGAAGACTCTTTTTACCTGCTGTTCCATTTCAGATATTCTTCAATGAACTGATCAAGATCACCATCCATCACCGCCTGAATATTACCTGTCTGATACGATGTTCTATGATCTTTTACCATGGTATAGGGCTGGAATACATAGGAACGGATCTGGTTCCCCCATGATATCTCCTTCTTTTCCATGGTATGCTTGGACTGTTCCGCCTCATTGAGCTGCCTCTGGTACTCATAGAGCCTTGAGGCGAGGACCCGCATAGCAGTGGCCTTGTTCTTGTGCTGACTGCGCTCATTCTGGCACTGCACGACGATTCCCGTTTCAAGATGGGTTATGCGCACAGCGGAATCGGTTTTATTGACATGTTGTCCCCCTGCCCCCGAAGCCCGGTAGGTATCGATCCGTATGTCGTCTGGTTTGATGTCTATCTCGATGGTATCATCAATTACCGGTGATACATAGACAGATGCGAAGGAGGTGTGCCTGCGTTTATTTGAATCGAACGGTGAAATCCGTACCAGGCGATGAATTCCAGACTCTCCTTTCAGATAGCCGTACCCATTCCTCCCTGTCACCTCCAGGGTGACCGATTTGACCCCTCCTTCCGCCTCCAGCAGATCAAGAATCACCGATGTATATCTGTTCTTCTCAATCCACCGCAGATACATCCTAAGCAGCATGTTAACCCAGTCACAGGCTTCAGTTCCGCCAGCACCCGAATGAATCGTCAGGTAGGCACTGTTGGCATCATAGGTTTCGCTGAGCAGCGACTTAATGTAGAGGGCTTCATACCGTGCTTCAGCATGTTGAATCTGCGCAATGATATCGGCTTCGATATCGGCAGCTTCCGCTTCCATGGTATAGAGTTCATAGTATTCACTGATATCTTTTAGCTGTGCACGCAGCTCCTCCCAGGGTCCGAGAATCTCCCGTATCTGGGATATGTCAGAATAGATCTGTTCAGCTGCTTCCCGATTGTCCCAGAAATCGGGAGAGTGGGTCTTCTGTTCAAGGTCAGTGAGTGTCTGCTGCTTTACTTCCGGGTCAAAGACGCCTCCATGACTCTTCGGCTTTTTCCAGCAGTTCCTGCAGTATGTTGATGTAATCACTAAGCATAAGCATCCTCTCTATTTTTTTTCTATTCGTAATTCCACGCTGTTGCGCCATTTTTCACGCGGATTCAGGGTTATATCCCACACAGGGAGCAGCATGGTAAACTGATAGATATCCTGCTCTCCAAAGAACGTTGATATCTTCGTATTGTAATGATTTTTCAGCAGACTGAACCGTTTCTCGCTGATCAGATTCAACTTGGTCCGCTTGAAATGGTCCAGCATGACCAGCTTCTTGACATTGTACATCAGAATCTTGCCTTCATCGACTTTTCGGGTATGATGACTGTCTTCAGAGATGAGTTCCACAAAATTGGTACCATCATAGGCAAACGAAATATTCTGTTCACAGGCAAATTTGCACTGCACCTTCCGGTCCCCGATATTCTGCAGCGAGTAGCCAACTTCAATCGAATTGGTACGAAAGTTGTACTCCTTTGTAAGTAGCAGCACTTCCAGCCTGCCGGGGATCCTCATCTCAGCAGAGAAGATCATGCTCCGATTCTGCCGGTCAAGTTTATCTATTTTGTAGAGCAGTGCATCCCCAGCCACTACATCCGGACCATTTTTATCATATTCATGCACATCATACTGGGCAGGCATGATCACATCGATGAAACTGTTCTGCTTCCGACCGTTCTGCTTAAGCTTCAGTGCCGTAGGAGTTGATTCAGCTTCATGCCCGGTAAAGGTGTCAAGGTAGTTCCAGGATGTCACAAGATAGTCAAGCTCAGCAATTGAACCGCCCTTGGCATCTACGATCGCCGTAATATTCTTTCCACGATAGATATACTCGTCTCGGCCGTCAAAGTCAAAATCATAGGCATGCAGGGATGAGGAGAAGATACCCTTCTCTCTGGCACTCTTTTCCGCTTCAATCACATGCCGGTAATTCTCTTTCCGGAGATTGTTGAGATATATACCGCCGTTGTGATTATGGGTAAAGGCACCGAAGCTCTCCCCCTGGAGTATTTCCTGGGCTAT
>CAZSBC010000203.1:0-4374 GCA_964605195.1 uncultured Spirochaetales bacterium
ATTTCTTCTATTTAAGTACTGCTTTCCAATCTTTCACAAGTGCTTCGGTAGCTTCAGCTGGTGTCTTGAGCTCGGAAATCACTTCTGAAGCTCTTGTAATCATGGCCTCCCAGAGTGCTGTCGAGTAGGGAGTCTTGTTCATGATCGGCTGACGGGAAGTCGCGAATGCCGCTGCAAGGTTTTCACCATATCCTTCAGGATAGTAATCAATTACATCTGGATCGGCATAGACTGAATTCCTCTGAGGATCGATTCCCTCCTCGAGGAGCGCAAACTTAACATACTTCTTATTTGTCAGAAGCTGGAGGAATACCCAGGAGGCTTCAGGGTTGGGAGTATCCTTCTGGATTGCCCACATATGGCCGCCACCCAAGCTGCCGCCCGGTACAGGAGCAATCGATACATTGCCAACGACATTGGACTGTGTCGGATCCTGGGCTGCGTTGTAGGTGGCCCCTGACCACTGTTCAGCCATGGCAACTTTCCCTGAGATGAAGGTGTTGGTTGTCTCGAAATACTCTGTGGCAAGATAATCTGGAGGGGCAAATTTCACAGCGTCAAGATACATGGTCAAGGCCGCTTCCATCAATTCCGGCTGGGTGAATATCTGCGGGTTCCCATCGCTGTCAAGCCAGCTTTCCGCACCTGTCCTGAAATATCGGTCAGTGACAGGGACATTGATGTTGTAGGCCCGTTTGCCGATAAGCGTTGCCCCATACAGACCCTCATCAGGCCTGGTGAAGAATGCAGCGATATCTTCCCACTCTTCCCAGGTTGCAGGCGGCATCAGTTCATAGCCATATGCTTTCTTGAAGGCGGCCTTCTCTTCCGGGTCATTGAAGAGATCGGTACGATAGTAGTTGACTACGGCACTTGCCCAGAAAGGCAGCCCATAATACTTTCCATCGGAACCAAGGCAGTATTCATCCCATAACCCTTTGATGATATCATCAGCATCAAAATCGGCAGCAGTCATCGCGGGATCGGCAAGGTATTCATCAATTGGCATAAGGTATGGGTAAAAGTCCCCGAACCACCAGGGGGAAATATCCATTATGTCAAAGGCTCCGGATCCAGCAACAATTTCCTGAAGCAGTTTTTCTCTCCATACTGCTCCGGAGACGCTGAGGACCTCCACATCTCCACCGGTCTTCTCCTTGAATTCCACTGCTGCCGCTTCGATGGTTTTCCTCCCGAATTCAGGGACAGCCACCGTGATGGTAACTCCGGAAAAATCCCAGTCTTCCCAGGTTTGGATTTCCCCTTGGGTGTTCCCCACCTGCTCGGATTGACCAGCTGCCAACAGTGGAAGCGCAGCAGCCAGCAACAGGGCCAATACAACCAACATAACTCTTTTCATCGTTTTCTCCTTTTTTATATGCGGATACGATTTACTCACACCGCAAGTATGCTTTTTTATGAGCTGCTTCAGAGTAGGAACTCGTCAAGCTCCACAGCAACGCCTTTCTCTACTGATTCATAGGCCCCCAGAACTATCTTGAGGGTGTTCAGGTTATCGGCCCCGCTGGTAGGCGGTTCAGAGTTGGTCAGGATGCAATCATAAAAACTTGACAGCGGATCCCCAAACCAACCGTTCGCAGGATTCAGTACAGATACGGGGAGCATGCCTCCAAATATTCTGGAATATGCCCGCAGCTCATAATCCTGGTCCCTGTTAAGCCAAACGGTTCCATTTGTTCCCTGTATTACCGTTTCTGCGCCCCAGTTAGCTCTCTCCCCGATGGTCTCGGCACTGGTTACCAGATTCCCGATACACCCATTCCTGAATTTAAGCACAATTGCAGAAAAGGTATCCCCGGTGAACTGGCTGTCATCACTGCGCCCCGCGGCGGCATACACCTGCTCAACCTCAGAACCGGTCAGGAACCGGAAAAGATCAAGATAATGAATGGACAGCTCAAAGATTGACATCCGCTTCATGCCTTTTCGATACCCTCCAGCACCGAATGCATGCCAATCATGCCTGCTGGAAATGGTAATCATAGTCGGTTTGCCTATGTGATTGGCATCAATCATGCCCTTAGCCTGGGCATACTCCGGTCGCCAACGATAATTCTGCATGACCATCAGTTTCAGGTTGTTCTTATCTGCAAGCTCCACTGCTGAAGCCGCTTCATCGTAATCCATGGCAAAGGGTTTTTCTGTCACTGCATGCTTCCCGGCCTTCAGGGCGGTAATCGCAAGCTGTCCATGATACTGTGGGGGAGTGCAGATATCTACCGCATCAAGGTTGCTTTCAGCTGCCAATAGATCTTCAATACATGTGTATGTGTTTGCTATATCATATGTTTCAGCGAAGCGAGTGGCATACTCCATACTCTGATCAACACAAGCAACGACCTTCACGCTCTCGTTTGCCTGATAGAACTGCTCCATATGGGCAGCTGCGATGCCGCCGCATCCGATAATTGCTGTTTGCAATGATTTCATACTTATCACCTTACAGCTTTACCGCAAAGCAGAAGCAGCGTACAATTTCTCCTTCCCGCTTTGGTCTGATCGCATGGGGTACATCAGGTGGCGTATAGATGAGGTCATACGGCTTTACCTCAATCCCATCCTCATCGCCGATCTGCATGATGCCCTCCCCGGAAAGAATGTAAAAGAACTCTTCGGTGTGATGACTGTGCAGGGCAACCTGGCCTACGCAATCGAACTCGTTAATGAACTCGATGGGGGTCTGCAGCTCTTCAGGACGCATCAGCCAGTAGGCCACTGCAATCTTCGACATGGCCTCCTCTTCTTCCTTGCTGAGACCGTCATGTTCTGCCTTTGGCGGATCAATTGCCGACAGGTTGTTGGAAACATTACGTATTATTCCTCTTTTCATGGATTCCTCCTATGTTGTGGACCGGTGGCTACCAGATTGTATGTCCACCGTCAATTATTAGATATGAACCAGTAGTGAAAGCTGATTCATCTGATGCCAGATGCAGTATGGCTGGTGAAATATCCTTTGGTCGTCCCAATTGCTGCAGGATGTATGATTTCTTCATTTCCTGCATCATCTCGATATCCTCTGCCATATCATTAGTCATTATCGTATCATACACAAATCCCGGGCAGACCGCATTTACCCGAATCCCATACGATCCGAGATCGACTGCCATAGCTCGTGTAAGCCCTATGATTGCTGCCTTGCTGGTAACATAGCTGCAGACGCCGGGAATAGCTATAAAGGATAGATCTGATCCGGTATTAACGATAGTACCTTTTCCCCGTTTCACCATCTCCCTGCTTACGTATTTCCCGACAAGCATCTGGCTCTTCACATTGTTCTGCAATGTGGAGTCGATCACCTCCTCCTCGATGTCAAGGATCGAGGCATCGGCAGGGGAGAGGATGCCGGCATGGTTATTCAGAACATCTATGACCCCAAACTCCTTTATTATCAGCGCGACCATGCTCTGCACCTGATCAGCCTTGCTGACATCAGCCTGCACCGGGAACACTTTTCCTCCCCCCTGCTCACTAATTTCGGCAGCCGTAGCCTCAAGTCGGGACATGGTCCGTCCTGCTATGGCTACCGTAGCCCCTTCTGCTGCAAAAGCTGCAGCAGTATTCTTTCCTATTCCGGAACCTCCTCCGGTAATTAGGACAACTTTTCCTTCAAAACGTTTCATGGTTCTTCCTCCTATAATCCTGATGGGAAATCAGGAATGACTGCCGTGTTATCTCTGAGATTGCGTATATTGTGATCAAGTTTTGCTCCCTGGGAATCTATCGTCCTGTGTCCACGGAGGATCATGAGATACTTCACATCCGTACTGCGATCTAACGGCCAGCAGGCTGTGTGCCAGACATTCTTCTTCTGAATGAAGATATCTCCCTGCTTGAGATGGTAACAGCGCATATCCTCTACAGCGGGTTCCTCACCTGATCTGCCGGCTCCTGTTATCATATAGAAGTCTCCTTGCAGGATAATGAACAGCTCCTCATTGTCCGGGTGAATATCGAACTCAAAAAGGGGATCCCGATGCCAGGGAACATACAGGTAGGAAAGATCAATGAGCTCATTGCCCTTTGTGCTTGTCTCAAAGCCCTCAAAAGCCGGGAAGAACTGTATGCCCCTTTCACAGCAGGTTTCCGGGAGATAGACCATTCTCCCGATTTCATTGAAACTCGGGTCCTCTGTGGATTGAACAGGTATTCTGATTGTCTTCTTTTCAAGCATGTAACGTCCCCTTATTTCAACTGTGCAGCAACCAGTTACAAGCAGGAATCTGCCGTAAGGTTTACTTATTGTAAACTATATTTACTATATATAAATTACATTTATTATTTATAAATCACTGTAGCTGACATGTCAAGGAATTTTTTATGAATTGTATATTTTTTTTACTTATGGTATCA
>CAZSBC010000204.1:0-4345 GCA_964605195.1 uncultured Spirochaetales bacterium
ACGGATCAGCTGATCACCGGCTTCAGGTCTGACCTGGAATCGGGTGAAGGTCTTCTCACTGACAATCTTGCCGAGCTCAACACTCCTGCCGTCACTGCTGCTGTTGATCAGCCCGATAAGATCTGTCTTGCCGAACTGCTGCGAGCGGCCGAGGTTGATCGTCATCCAGATAAAATCACCTGCATAATCAGATTTACCACTCTCCCTGGAAGATCGTTTTGCATCCCGCTCACGGGAGGGTTTCTTCCTTGTCTCTACCGAACTCAGATCCGGGACATTGCCGTAGAACTTGAGGAAGCGATTGAATTCCAGCGACAGAACCTGCTTGACCAGCATATGTGCATCCACACCCTCCAGTTTCTGCTCTATGATGGGAAGAAACGGAGCAATTTTGGAATCATCGACATCCGTCGAGGTGATACGGTCTATCATATCGAGAAGCTGCTGCTCACAGATCTCTTTCCCTCCGGGAACGGCAGTCTCAGTGATCTTCTTGTGGATAAGCTGCTCGATGCGCCGTATCTTGTGACGTTCACGCATATGTATGATGGCAAGTGAGAGACCTGACTTTCCCGCTCTTCCGGTCCGGCCGCTCCGGTGTGTGTAGATTTCCAGCTCATCAGGAAGGTCGTAATGGATGACATGGGTCAGATCCTGAACATCGAGTCCCCGGGCAGCAATATCGGTTGCCACCAGCATATGGAGATTATTCTCCCTGAACTTTTTCATCACCGATTCCCGCTGCTGCTGGGAGAGATCCCCATGCAGAGCATCGGCATTATAGCCCTCCTTGATGAGCTTCTCTGCCAGCTCCCTGGCCATGGCACGGGTTCTGCAGAAGACAATGCCGTAGATGCCGGGATAGTAGTCAGCAAGCCGCTTGAGGGCCTGGAACTTATCCTTGGCATGCACCATATAGTAGCGGTGTTCTACCGTTACCGCCCCTGCGTTACGGATTCCCATGGTGATCTCTTGGGGATCAGTCATGTAGTTCTCAGCTATGCGGGCAACCTCCGGCGGCATGGTGGCCGAGAAAAGCAGCGTCTGCTTATCCCTGTGAACAAACGAGAGGATCTCATCAAGCTCCTCCTTGAATCCCATATTCAGCATTGTATCGGCTTCATCGAGTATGAGGTATGCCAGATTCTGCAGCTCGGCTTCCCCCTTCTCGATAAGGTCTCTCAGGCGTCCAGGAGTAGCGATAATGATTCTTGCTCCGGAACGCAGTTCCCGTATCTGGGGACCATAGGCTGCACCGCCGTAGACGGCAACGATCCCGGGATTGCGCATCTTTGCCGAGAACTGCATGAAATCGCGGTATATCTGCATGCAGAGCTCTCTTGTTGGGCAGAGAATGAGAACCTGGGGGCCCTGCCGGGAAAAGTCGATTCTTTCCAGGAGTGGAAGACCGAAGGCGGCAGTCTTACCTGTCCCGGTCTGGGACAGTGCCACGAGATCACGGGTATCGGTATCCAGGACAAAGGGGATGACCTGTTCCTGGACAGGGGTCGGCTCAATGAAACCCATATCGGCTATTGCCTGCTGAATGTGGGGGCTTAGGGGGAAATCGGTAAATTTCAAAAAAATATCCTTATCATGTATGGTTATACGACTTGTCTGAACTGAAGGCTGGATGTGTATGAATGACAATCTTGCAGTAGCACAGAAACAGGGCACCTTCGGTGCCAGCCACAGTTATACAGGGAAAGCGCAAGTTATTCAAGATATATTCTGCTGACGGATCACAATATCAGGTTAATTATGCCATTCCTGAGCCAGTCTTGAAGCAATATCAGCCCACTCCCAGAGACGCTGCGGCTCATAGCGTACAGTGGATATATCCTTCATGATCAGTTCGACATGGCAGCCCCTAGCTGCTTCAAGGTAATCCCTGATATCTTTTTCAGCCTGATCGGGGTCCCAGATATCAGTGGCCAGAACTGCGGGATTCGGTTTTCGGCTGTGGACATAACGGTCCCCCACGTTTTCCACAACAGTTGCTGTATCATTCCATGGGCTGATTGATATTTTTCGCAGGTTCCTGATCTTCTCAAGAATATGAATTTTGCGGCCCAGCGGTTCGCAGCATCCATAGTAGGTAAGTCCCCAGCGTTCCAGCCAGCGCATGTCATGGCGGAGGGCAAATTCCCAGTGCATCTCGGGTGAGACTTCACTGAATATCTGGGCATTCGAGCAGCCCCACATATTCTTCGGTCTGACCAGCTTCTCATTGTAATCCCTGCCGGGAAGTTCGCTGGTATAGCCATACCCACCCGAACCAATGCGGGTATTGTTGCAGTCGAGTGACAACAGGTTCTGCTCCTCAAACTGGTCAAGCTCCCGCATCCAGGCATCCACCATGCGGGATACCGCTTCATTGACCATGTCCGGACGCAATACCAGATCCAGCATTGCCTCCTGCACCCCCCACCAGCGTATCAGGAAATCCCAGGGTGTGAACCAGATATGGGTCTGCCCCTCCTTCCTGACCGGGAGGATATCATGATAGAGCTCCTGCATGGCTGCAAAGGCATACTCTGTTGCCAGTTCATTATGCTCAACCACCGGCATCTGTATCTTGGCAATATCCTCAGGCTCCCGTATCTGGATCTTGAAATGACGGGAGTAGATCTCGTTATCATCATCGGTCTTCACAATATCGACATCTTCAAGGATACCGAAATCGGAGCTGTAGATGGCCAGAGGGCAGGTGATGTAGGGGGTGATGATCATATCACCCTGCATGTGCTCCCACTGGTAGATCGTCCGTCTCAGGTCAGTTTCATGCTGTCTGGCCCAGGGTGACTCACACTGCAGCGTCAGTTCATCTAGGTAGTTCATTTCATGCCATGGGATTTCGTTTATCCACACAAGCGGTCTCTCAGATTCGAGATCATTCAGCTTCTGCCATAGCACAGCCCGCTCTGCATTGACAGGATCTTCCGCGAATCCTGCAATCTTTGCAGCAAGGGACCTGAGAATATCCTTCTCTTTCTGTGACAATCGTATTTCGGTTGCTACCGGATAAACCGGTTGGTGGCTGGGATCATGAAGCATAGTGTTCCTCTCAATTGAGCTTCCCGCAAAACGATCTGATTTTGCATGAAGTCATACAGCAAATTGTCCTATATATATCCAAGATCAATGCTTGTGTACCCTGTACAATTGGCTCATCTATCAGGTATAGCGTCCAAACCTGTCGACTGCATCAAACATTGCCAGAACATTCTCCACAGGAGTCTCTTCAAGAATATAGTCATGGCTGGCAGAGCAGATATACCCACCGCCGGGCTTCATGGTATTCAGGATTTTCGCGGTCTCTGCATATACATACTCCGGGGAGGCGCCGTCTATGAGAATCGCATGCGAATCAATGGCTCCGTTGAGGACTATGTCCCTACCGAAATCCCGCTTAAGCCCCTCCGGTTCCATTCCCTGACAGTCCGGCTGCAGGGCATGCAGCCCATCAAGGCCGGCATCAATCAGATCGGGAATAAGCTGACGGAAGCCGCCGCAACAATGCATCATGACAAACTTGTCATAGCTGTGTCCAAGATTGATCAACCGTTTCAGAGACGGTAGAACGAACTCCCTAAACAGCTCCAGACCAAGGAGCGGTCCTGTCTGGCCACCGAGATCGTTGCCTATGAAGAATATATCTATATCGTCGCCACTAGCAGCAAACGTTCTGCGCGTTCCTTCAAAGTAGTAGTCGGTGATTTTCTCGAAGAGGGCAGCTACGGCAGCAGGATAGTCGTACATCATGTAGTAGAGATTCTCATGCCCGACAAGGTCAATGGCATCATGCCAGAAGGGCGACCATTCGCCACCGAGGATGGCGTATCTCCCTCTATAGGGAGCGGCCTGGCTGCGTATCGTTGAGACATCGATCCAGTCCGGTGATGGCCATGGGTATGCTTCAATGTCACTGACACTCGTTGCCCCGGCCAGCGGATGGGTTGTCGGCTGACCATACCCGATGCCGGCCCGCTCTATGCCAAAAGGGCTGCACCAGGTGGCTCCTTCATGGAGTTCCTGCTCAGGTCCGCAATACACCGAGTAGACTCGTCTGAAATCATCCCCGAATCGTATGTTGAGTTCCTCGTCGGTGGTTAGGCCGGTAAATTTCTTGGCCTTTTCCCAGAATTCAGGACTGGATCCGCACCATCTCGGTATGAGATCAGGTTCTTTGTGGGCGAATACTGCTGCTACGCGCTCTTTGGGGGTCATAAATACTACTACTCCATATATGTCAGCAAATGATGAAATCAACTGCTGTGCATCACTGTATCCCAGAATGACAGAAAGCAGCTCCATCCGGATAATCGAGAACAGGTTGCTGCAC
>CAZSBC010000205.1:0-4341 GCA_964605195.1 uncultured Spirochaetales bacterium
TATCGTTCTGCACCTATCTCTCCTGTTCGGGGGAGGGGTGTCTGGTAGATTTCATTGAGAACCAGCGTGAGAATCAGCGGGAACACTACGCGAAATTCATTCATACCCTGCGGAACAGAAAGCTGATCAGTATCATGACTTTGGTGCTCGGGATTCTTCTCGTAGGGCTAGGGCTGCTGATACGCAATGGCAGCAGCGGCTGACGGAGCTAGTAGATGAGGTCCTTCAGGACCTGGTCCCGGGATCTCCACTTGGCCCTGGTCTTAACCCGTAAATCCAGATGGATCCGGTAGGGAAAGAGTTTGGCGATCTCTTTCTGAGCTCCCTGCCGGATGGCTTTGATACCGGCTCCCCCCTTTCCCACGACCATTCCCTTCTGTGATTCGCGCTCCACGTTGAGAAAGGCCCGTATCCAGAGGGTCTCTCCTGCCGCATCAAGTTCCAGATCTGCTATCTCCACAAAGATGGCATGAGGAAGCTCCTGCCGGGACCGGTTGACGGCAAACTCCCTGATGATTTCGGCAATGCGGAATTCCGGCGGCTGGTCGGTGTAGAAGTCATCGGGATAGAGCTGCTCACCCTCCGGGGCCGCTGTATACAGCAACTCCTTGAGTTCCTCAAGCCCCTCCTCTTTCAGTGCTGAAACACGGGTAAAAAGGGCCTTCGGCATGCTGAGCTGCAGCGCAGCAGCAACCTCGGCAGCTCGGGCCTGCTGCAGATCAATCTTGTTGACAGCCACGATAACCGGAAGATCTGAGGTTGCCAGCATTCCGGCAATTTCATTCTCCTCGGCACCGGGCAGACGCATGGCGTCGACAACATAGAGGATGATATCGGCTTCACCGATGGCTGATACCGTGACACCCTTGAGTTTCAGGTTCAGCGCCTTCTCCGATATATGGTAGCCGGGGGTGTCGGTGAAGATCAGCTGTCCCGTCTCTGAGGTATATATTCCCCTGATGGCATTCCAGGTAGTTTGCGGACTCGGAGCAGTAATCGAAATCTTATGTCCGCAAATGGCGTTGAGAAGGGTGGATTTGCCCGAGGATGGTCGTCCGATGATGGAAACCGTTGCACACTTTTTCATGCCGGTATTGTAGCCCGAATAGGCCTGTCTGTGCAAATATATTTGCTGCTGATTGCCTTTTTATCTTTGGCTCAGTATACTTTATGGAGTACTGGAGCAGCAGTGCCAAACCAGCAGTAAGGATGTGGGGACACCATGGCAGATAATAACGAGAAAAAACCTCAGGAACAGGATCAGCTGATGCAGAAGATGCTGGAGACCAGGACCGTAATGATTTCAGGGGAGATCAACAAGGAGCTTTCCGAAAAGGTTATCCGTCAGCTCCTGCTGCTTGAGGCTGAGAGTGATGAGCCCATCCGGGTTATGATCAACTCCCCCGGAGGCGATGCCGATGCCGGCTATGCCATCTTCGATATGATCCGGTTCATTACCCCCGAGGTGTTTACCATAGGAATCGGGCTGGTAGCCAGTGCCGGAGCCCTGGTGCTGCTGGCAGCTCCCCGGAAGCGCCGGATCGGACTGCCCAACTCCAACTACCTCATTCACCAACCGCTGAGCGGAATGCGTGGGGTGGCCACCGAAATAGAGATCCATGCCCGGCAGATCGACAAGCTCCGTCGGAAGATCAACCAGCTGATCAGTGACGAGACGGGACAGCCGATGGAGAAGGTCACTGTTGATACCGACCGTGACTGCTGGCTTGATGCCCCGGAGGCGGTGGAATACGGGCTCATTTCACAGGTGCTGGGTTCCAGACAGGAGCTTGATGCGCTGAAGTGATTTTTTCCGCTATAGCTCACTCTATACGGCTCCTCATATTGTAATAATTTCATTGTATGCATAGACTGTTACCATGCGCAAGACACGGTTCCTGACAGACGAAGAGAAGAAGCAGGGAGCTCAGGTTCTCAGCCAGTTCCAGGGCTTGAACGGCATCGGGTACAGCCTGCTTGGCGATACCCCGGTATACCTCCTGGCAATCATGTACGGGGCTACCAACGTGCAGCTCGGGTACATATCCTCGGCTGCATTCATAGCTGGAGTCCTGCTGCCGGTCCTGCCACGCCTGCTGAAAGGCAAGAACATCATCTCAGTCCTCTCCATATCCTGGCTGATCAGGGGATTGATCTGTATCGGGTATCTCGGTCTCTATCTACTGAGTGACCAGGCGGCGGTCTATCTTATCCTGGGTCTCTATACGGCCTTCTCAATCATCAGGACAGCCGGTGTGGTGATGTTCAAACCGATTATCCGCATGATCACCACCAGCACGAACCAGGGTGCAGTCTTCGGAAAGATAAACATGAGTTTCCAGGTCGCCTCGATATTCTCGAAGGCAATCAGCTTTCTCGTGACATCCCTCCAGCAGCTTTCCGGTCTGCTCGGCATCATCTCGCTGCAGATGGGGGGCGTCCTGGTCAATACCCTTGCTGCCATCAGGATCCGCAGGACACCCTGCCGGGAGACGGTCTCTTATCAGAGGGGCAGGGGGGTCTTCACGCTCCTGAAGGAGAGCTTGCAGCAGAAGGATTTACGCAAGGTGGTGATCCTGCAGTGGCTGAGCACCGCTGTCTTCGTGCTGTTTAACCTCTCCGTCCCCTTTGTCCGTAGCCGTATCGACTTTTCCACCAGCGAGGTCTTCCTCTACTCCCTTACGCTTACCTCCTCGGCAATCGTCTCATCCCTGCTGGTGCGCACCTTTTCCGATGCGGTGGGCAGTAAGCCGCTGATGATTATGACTACGCTTCTTGCCACAGTCCTTATGCTGCTGTGGTTTGTTGTCCCGGAATCCTTCTCGAAACTTGCCTTCTACATCCTCGGGTTCATTTCGATGATCGTTGTTAGCGGCAACAACATGCTGATCAACAAACTCTCCATCAAATATATGCCTGAAGATGATCAGGTGAGTTTCAGTTCGATGCTGAACTTCGTGATAGCCGTCATCTCTTTTACTCTCGGTCTGCTCGGTGGACGCCTGATAGATTTCGGTCCGGTGGGAACGCGCATAGTATGCAATCAGTACTCCTGGACCTTCCTCCTGAATGCCGGATTGAGTCTTGCAGCCCTCATACTGGCCCTGCGGGTGAAGGAGGGCGGCAGTCTCTCCAATCGCGATGCTGCTGCCATGTTCCTGTCAGCCTATGGGATACGGGCCTTCCTCGATATCAGCAGGCTGCAGAAGACGGATGACCCGATGAAAAAGCGCACAGTGCTGCTCTCCCTCGGCCGGAACAGCAATGATGTAGCCACAAGTGAGATAGAGAGGGTGATGCACTCTCCCTTTGCCGCCGAAAAGGCGGAATTCATCCGTTCCCTGTTCTACAACCCCCGTCCTTCCCTGCTTCCGCTGCTGCTTGATGATGCGGCAGACAACGATTCGTATACCCGGTATGATTCGCTCTTCGCGCTTGGTTCCTACCCGGACAGGGCAAGTGAGGAGCTACTCATCCCCATGCTTGAAAGTCCCGACGGCCGCTTGCAGGCTGCTGCGGCAAAGTCGCTTGGAAGGATCGGGAACAGTGACTACCTTGATACGGTGGTGCAACTGTGGCAGGAGGAGCGGGAGATATCGAATCTGCTGAATTACATTATCGCTCTCTACAATATGGATGGTGAGGGGCGCTATCTGGAACGGCTGTTCAGAGAGGGGACGCATCTGCTGAGCGGCAGAGGGCAACAGTCACGCTATGCACTGCATGCCGACCTGCTGCAGTTTGAGCCAAAGCTCTCCCTGCTCTACCAGCAGGGGAACATTCAGCGTGGTGACGGGCTGAAGGATTTTCTCGATGAAGCCCGAGATCAGCCCGATTTTCTGTCACGGCATGACGAGCTGATCGCATGGTTCGAAGATGAGGATTTTCATGCAATCCGTTCGTTCTGCAGCGATACGGTAACCCGAAACCAGAGACAGCCGGTGGAGGATCCCCAGCTGCACCATAAACGGCATATTGGGGCTTCAATCATCCGCTGTTGCAGTGAAGAGTATGCTTTTAACTACTCGGATGCACTTGCGGTTCTCTATTTCACCTACCAGGTGGTACGACCGCTCAACTGATCCGCTTGCTCAGCAGAGTGCTACCGCATCTATCTCAATCTTTGCTCCGAGCGGCAGGGCGGGAACCTCAACGCAGAAGCGTGCCGGGTACTCCCCGTCGAAGAATTCACTGTAGACGCCATTCACCCTGGGAAAGTCAGCCATGTCCGTGATAAATATCTGGATCTTCAGTGCCCGCTTCAGGCTGGAACCGGCAGCTTCGAGTACGGCGTTGAGATTGGTAAGGCACTGGCGGGTCTGCAGCTCAATATCCTCAGAG
>CAZSBC010000206.1:0-4175 GCA_964605195.1 uncultured Spirochaetales bacterium
GAATGATCACCCCCTGGTGACCGGAGAGGCCTTTCCGTTCGCAGATGGAAAAGATATCTGTCACCTTTTCAAATAAACCGCCGACCGGTTGAACTTCTCCGGACTGATTGACCGATCCGGTTACGGCAATATCCTGCCTGATGGGGATATCCCCTATAGCTGATAACAGTGCATACAGCTCACTTGATGAGGCCGAGTCACCGTCAACCTCGGCATAGGACTGCTCGAAGCAGATCCCCGAGTAGATGGAGAGGGGAAAGCTTCTGGCATAGACTTTCCGCAGATACCCTTCCAGAATCAGCAGTCCCTTGTCATGGATCTCCCCGGACAATCCCGCCTCATGTTCGATATTCACAATCCCCTCGGTTCCGGGAGCTACAGTGGCGGTGATGACAGTGGGTATCCCGAAGCTGTAGGTCCCCCTGTCTAGTACTGCCAGGGCGTTGACCATACCGACCTTGGATCCTTCCAGGTTTAGCAGCATCTCCCCCGAGAGCATCTGATCCATGATCTTGGTCTCTGTGAGGTTTGCCAGATAGTCACGCTGTTCAAGGGACTTCCTGACAGTCATGCGCGATATCACCGGACGGGCGGCATGCTCAATACTGGACCAGTAGTTTGCCTCTCTGAGAATGTCGGCTATGAGAGAGAACTGGGTGCTGAGTTCGTTGCGCTGTTCAGCAATATATGAACTGTAGTGCAGCAGTTCAGCTATCCCGTCGGTGGTGATGGGTGAGAGCTGCTCATCGTCGATGATCATGTTGATGAATCCGATGTAGTTACCGATGTTCTCGTCACTGGCCGGCATGGAGAAATCAAACTCGGCATTCACCTTGAAGAGTTTATAGAAATCCTCATCTTCAACAAAGAGATAGTCGTAGAGATCCTCGGTGCCAAGGGCAATTACCTTCAGGGAGATTGGTATCGGTTCAGGGCGGATGCCTCCCGAGTAGTGCTGCTGGGAGCCGGTATGATGCTGAAAATTTACCACCCCTGTCTGCAGCGTACGCTTCAGCAGGTCCCACATACCCTCTTCCTTGAGGATATCAACGAGATTGATCACCAGATACCCTCCAGAAGCCTCCAGCAGCGATCCAGTGCGGATGGAGAGAAAGGGTGGATGATTTTCATCCCGGTTTTCGGCCTTTTCATCAATTGCCCCGAAGATTGAGGGGATTGAAGGGTGATTTGCATAGATAATCGGGGTTCCATGGGAACCATCACGTGCTACCAGCAGGTTAACCGAATACCGGAGAAAGAACTGCGCACTTCGTATCGTATCAATATCGGCTCCCGAGAAGATATAGGAGAACTCCTGGAGGTCCTCCCTGACAGCTTTTAGGTAGAGTGCAATTTTCGGGTCTTCGAAATCTGCTTCGATATTCCTGAAATCTTCCTCCAGCTCCTCAATCAGCCTGTCGGGATCAATATGGCTTTCTGTCCCGGAGATCTGGTTGATCAGAGCCTCCTTGATACGACGGACAAGGGTTTTCATGGCATGCTGGAACGCTCTTCCGGTTCCACCGGGCAGCATGAGCAGCAGGGGAATGTCGGGTCGGGAAAAGTTATGCACGTACATGACGTCCTGCAGGGAATTGTTTTCAGGAACCTCCTTGAGAATGCTTCTGATGGCGTTCATGCGTCCCGTCCCGGGTTCACCGGAGACGAAAATGTTGTATCCCCGCCCGGGGATGCTCAACCCCATGCGTATCGCCTGCACAGCACGCGGCTGTCCGATGATATCCTTGTGGAACGAAGTGGGATGACAGCGTTCGATCCGCTCGCTGCTGTAGTCAAATGAAGCTTCCTCGAAGGAGAGCGTACGAATGGTAAAATGAAGATCGGCCATAGTGGAGTTACTATAGAAGCCGATTACTGTTCTGTCAATGGTGCGGGGAGATACCGCATAGCCTGATACCGTAACGTGTAGCGGCTTGCAGGAGCAGTCTCCATGCAGGCAGTACAATCATACCGACAATTACTTGTTAAACGGTACTAAATAGATCATAATCAATATATGGGAGGTGTCGTGATGATTTGCAGACGTACCATACTCTTGCTGACATTATTTCTGTTCAGCTGCATGCTGCTTTCAGCACTGGAAAACAGTGAAATCAGGGAGCTGCTTGATGCAACCACTGTACGGGTGGACCTTCTCGATGAGAACCAGGAGATATACTCGTTCGGATCGGGCTTCTTTGTGAGCGAGACCGGGCTGATCCTGACCAACTTTCATGTGATCGAAGATAATCTGCGGTATGGTTTGCCCATCAGGGTTAAGCTCCAGAACGGTTCGACGTACGAAGCTGATATTCTGCATTTCGGCGCCCGTCGGGACTGGGCTGTTCTGCAGATCTACAGCCAGAACGAGTTTCCCTTTCTCGAATTTGCCACCGAGGCCGAAATTCTTGATGATATCTGGGCAGCCGGGTATCCGATAACCGGAAACTTCAAGATAACGGCAGGGATGATCAACTCATTCCAGCCCGATTTTCTGGGCGAGGGTCTTGATTATTACGATGTCTCAATGAACTTCGACGGTGGCAACAGCGGCGGTCCCGTCATTAACCGCGATGGCAATGTGGTGGGTATGGTTGTTGCCTATTATACAGAAGCCCGGGCCTTTGATTTCATCATTCCGATCGGTGAGATCGCCGAGGAGGTCTATTGGCTGCGGTATATCTATAACAGTGTGGGGTTCATACCGACATACATATCGGGTATTGAAGAGGTTGCGTATCTGTCGGATTTCTTCAGAATCACCAACGCAACCGGTACCGATATATGGTATCTCTACGCCATGACCGATACGATGTGGGATAACGACGATTTCGGTGATGATGTCCTGGGTGAGGATATCCTCTATGACGGCTACTTCTATGATGTTGACCCCTATATTCATGACTGGCTCTATGATCCTGTCTACGTCTCCTATGATCAGCTGGTCAGGATAGTGGCTGAGGATGCAGCCGGAAACTACTACTTGACTGACTGGTATCCCGACAGTGATCCTTGGGATATCATGCTGACTGCCGATGACAGCATAGAGAACTTCAATCCCGGCAGCAGCAGCCGTGCCGAGCCTGAAGTTATTGCCTACCAATCAGAATTTTTCCGCATTACCAATGATATCGGGTACGATATCTGGTACCTCTATGCCATGACAGACGAAATGTGGGATAATGAGGAGCTCGGAGAGGACCTGCTGGGAGACGACATCCTTCTTGACGGGTACTATGTTGATATTGATCCCGAGATACATGCATGGCTCTACGATCCCATCTATTCTGAGACAGATGAGCGTATCAGGATAGTGGCCGAGGATGATTACGGAGACTTCTATCTGCGGGAATGGTATCCGGACAAAGATCTCTGGAATGTAATCTTTACCGAAGAGGACTGGACAGCTGAACCAGGAGAGTGAATCCGGTTTTCTGACCTTTCCTGTACTTCTCATAATTCCTATTAGTATCTATAATGCAGTATGAAACGAAGTGAACTGATAGAGTGGCTCAATATAGAGCTTGAGATAGCTCTATATTCCCGTGCAGACATCTCAATGAATGGACTGCAGGTCGGGAGGAGCGCTGGAACGGTAATCAGGGTTGCCACCGCTGTCGATGCCTGCATGGAGAGTTTCCGTGGTGCACTCCAGGCCGGGGCAGATTTCCTCATCGTGCATCACGGGCTCTTCTGGGGTAAGCCGCTGGCGCTTACCGGGACCCATTATGACCGCATAGCCTATTTGATTGAGAATAACCTGGCTCTCTATGCATGTCATCTACCGCTGGATGCCCACCCTCGGTTTGGGAATAATGCCGGGCTTGCCGCAAAACTCTCCCTTGAGGAGCGGGAACCGTTCGGCGAGTATCATGGGGTCGATATCGGAATACGGGGCGTGCTTCCAAAGCCGTTGACAATCCATGAAATTCTGAAGACCCTGGACCTCCAGGATGCCCCCGGAATAACCATGTTGCCCTTCGGGACTGAACAGATCTGTAGTGTAGGAATCATTTCCGGTGGAGCAGCACCTGATGTAACCCAGGCCATGGAAGCTGGTCTGGATCTCTATATCACCGGCGAACCGTCACACCAGATCTATCATACCTGCCTTGAAGGTTCGATGAATATGATCAGCGGAGGGCACTACAACACCGAGACATATGGACCCAGAC
>CAZSBC010000207.1:0-4149 GCA_964605195.1 uncultured Spirochaetales bacterium
GGTATCCGCAGTTGTCGACACAGCGCATGCATCGGGTACATAGTAGCGGGTCTATAGCCAGGTTAAGCGGGCCGTACTGCACCCTCTGCAGCTCTCTCTGCGTTCCTTCCCAGTCCAGATTACTGATAACTTCAAGGCCCTTTTGTATTACTGCCGAACAGAGACCGAACCCGTTTGCACCGACACTGCGCATACGCTGCAGAGAAGCCTGGTCTGAGATGCCTCCCGTTCCGATAATATCGACGGTATACCCGGCAGGCCTCATTTCCCGACTCTTCTGAGAGAGCTGGCGAACAATCTGCAAGGCAAGGGCATGTATACTTTCCCCGGTTATCCAGCCTACGGGATCTACGCTCTCTGCATCCAGGGGAAAGTTCACCGGTCCATAGCTGTCGATGGCTAGCAGGGCATCGGCCCCGGCGCGTATGCACGCCTCCCCGACAGCAACCGGGTCCTCCCAGTTTGGACTGATCTTGGCCCAGACGGCCTTCTCAGTGTGCGCTTTTGCTAAGGCTACCATAGAAGCCATCTCCTCAGGCCGATAGGACACTATCTTGAAACCAGCTACCGGGGCCCTGGAAAAATAGTCAACAAGAAACCTGACCTCCTCCAGGGAGTGCCCGATACTGAGCAGCGTACTGCAGGAAGCCTTAGCGGCCAACGGGAGTTCCCGCTCTCTCCACTGCTCCAATGGGATATCGGACCAGCGGGAGCGGTTGAGCAGTGTATTGCCTGCCATCACCAAGTGATGCAGCGGGCTCCTGCCGTCACACAGGGTAACGGTCTCTGTGGTAACTGCCCCGAACCCTGCGTTTCCTGCCCGCAGGATCGCCTCCCCGTCATGGGCAAAGGGTCCTGCCTCCAGTATCAGCGGGGAGTGCATGGAGACTGTGCCGATTGTATATCTGCTCATCATTGTTGCCCTTACCTACGGATTGTGTATCAAAACTTGCTCTCACGGTAATACGGCCTGCCGTTGGCTGCCGGTGCCACCGACTTCCCGACAAACCCCACGAGAGCCACCATGGTGAAGAGATAGGGCAGCATCAGCATGAACTGGTAGGGAATGTCGAATCCGAGGGCTTGGATGCGAAGCTGCAGGGCATCGGTGAACCCGAAGAGCAGGGCAGCCAGCATCGTTCCCGCTGGTCGCCAGCGCCCGAAGATCACCACCGCCAGGGCAATGAATCCCCGGCCTGCGACCATACCCTCCATGAACATGTTCATATAGGCAAGCGTCAGGTATGCCCCTCCCAGTCCGCATAGCGCTCCGCAGATGATGACTGCCAGATACTTCATGCGCGGCACTGATATTCCCAACGTATCCACTGTCCGGGGATGCTCCCCGGTTGCCCGGAGGGTAAGCCCCCAGACTGTCCGGTAGAGAAAGAGTATCGAGAGGGGAACCAGGAGATAAGCAATATAGACCAGGGGTGTGTGTGTGAAAAACCCCTTCCCAATGATCGGAATCCTTGAGAGCAGGGGAATTTCCCAGACAGGCAGCGCCACCGCCTTGGCCGGATTGGAGGTGACACCGAAGAAAGCCCGGTAGAAGTAGCTGGCTACTCCGATAGCCAGGAGGTTGAGAGCCATACCGTTGACAATCTGGTTTCCATTCCGGGTTATGGCGGCATAGCCGAAGAGCAGGTTGAACAACACGCCTGCCCCCATCCCGAAGAGCATCCCCATCCAGGGATTACCGGTCATGAAGCTGCCGTAGAATCCTGCAACAGCACCCACGGTAAGCAGCCCTTCCAGGCCTATGTTGATAAGACCTGCCCGTTCGGAGTAGAGTTCGCCTAGCCCGGCAAAGAGCAGAGGGACACTCATCCGCACCATGGAGAAGATCAACTCGGTGATGAAATCGGCAGTGAAGAAAACCTGCATTACTCAACCCCCTCCTCTAGCAGCTCAGGCGCAGCTTGTTTGCGTCTCAGGGCCGGCAGGCGAATTGTCTGGGCTCCCACCACGAAGATGATGACGCAGGCCTGGATGATATCGATCACGGAAGTCGGGATCCCCATAGCCCGCTGCATGGTATTGGCTCCTGTCCGCAGTACCCCAAAGAGGTATGCGGAGAGCACTACTCCCACCGGGTGCAGCTGCCCGATCAGGGCAACGGCAATACCGTCAAATCCGTACCCGGTACCGAAGCCCTCAATGAGCCGGTACTGTATTCCGCTGAGTTCAACGGCCCCGCCAAGGCCAGCCAGTGCTCCCGATATCGCAAGGGCGAGGATGATACTGCGCTCAACCCTGATCCCGCCGTAGCGGGCTCCGTGGCGGTTGAGCCCGACGGCCCGGAGCTTGTACCCGAAGGCGGTATGGAAAAGGACATAATAGATCAGGACAGCAGCTGCCAAGGCAATAAATAGCCCCGAATGAATGCGTGTACGGGCAATAATGCGCACCAAACGGGCAGCCTGGGGTATGGCCGGTGTCTGTGGGTTGTAGCCGGGCGGCTCCTTCAGCGGGCCGGTTATGGCGTAGCTGACCAGCTGCAGGGCTATATAGTTCATCAGGATGGTATTTATGATCTCATTGATACCCTTGCGGGCCTTCAGCCATCCCGGTATCGCTCCCCAGAGAAAGCCTCCCAAGCTTCCAGCAATGAGCATCAGGATGAGCAGCACCATACCTGGAAGGCTGGCGAAGAGCATCGATATCCAGATGGCACAAAGGGCTCCGATGAGCAGCTGCCCCTCGGCTCCAATATTGAATACGCCGGTACGGTAGGAGAAGGTAACAGCCAGCCCGGTGAAGATCAGGGGGATGGTCTTTGCCACACTCTCCCCGATCGCGCCACGGTTTCCGAAGGCTCCCCGGAAGAGGTAGATGTAGGCATGCAGCGGATTCACCCCCTGCAGCAGCATGATGAGGGCCCCTACCAGCAGGGCTAAGATAATGGATGCAAGCGGCAGTAGTATGACAGCAGGGCGTATGCTAGGCTTCGGCACAGTATCCCTCCCGCACATGCCCGGCCATCAGCTGACCGATGCGTTCAACATCCGGGTCGATCCCGCTGAGAAATTCTGAGAGTTTTCCTTCATACATCACACTGATAGTAGTGGAGAGCAGGAGGATCTCATCAAGATCTGCTGAGATCAGCAGGATGCCGCAGCCGGCATCCCGCATGCGGATCAGTTCAGTATGCACGAAATTCGCCGCCCCGATATCGAGACCCCGGGTGGGATGCACGGCAATGAGAAAGCGTGGGTCATGGGAAAGTTCCCTGGCCAGGATCACCTTCTGCTGGTTACCCCCGGAGAGGTTGCCGGCCTGCTCTTCCATGCTTGCTGCCCTGATATCAAAGCCCTGCTTCAGCTGCCGGGAACGATTGCGGATGTAGCGATGATTGATCTTCCAACCACGGAGCCGGGAAGCCGGCGGATCGGCAATGTTCTTCAGGAAGAGATTCTCCTCTATGCTCATCTCCCCAATCAGACCGAACTTGTTGCGATCCTCGGGGATGTGGGCCACCTGCCGGCGAAAGAAGCTCTCTGCATTGATGCGGGAAATCGCTTCTCCGGCTATACGGACCTCACCGCTCTCGGGGGCACTCATGCCGCTGGCTATCAGGGCAAGTTCGCTCTGTCCGTTACCGTCTACTCCGGCAATGCCGACGATCTCACCACCATGTACGGTGAGATCAATCGATGCAATCGGGGGCGAACTCTTCTTTGCCGTTATGTGGTGCAATGAGAATACGGGTTCCCGGAGGGGTATTCGTTTATCGATACGCTGCTCGCTGAGTTTCTCGCCCACCATCAGCTGGGCAAGTTCCTCCTTGTTCGTTTCAGCCTGCTGCAGGGTAGCCACATATTTACCTTTTCTCAGTATGGTGATGCGGTCACTGATCTCCATGACCTCCTTGAGTTTGTGGCTGATGAAGATGATGGTCTTCCCTTCAGAGGTCAGACGCCTGATAACCCGGAAGAGGCCGCTGCACTCCTCCGGGGTGAGCACGGCAGTCGGTTCGTCGAGGATCAGCAGATCTGCGCCGTGATAGAGGCTTTTTATGATCTCAACGCGCTGCTGCTCTCCCACTGAGAGCTCCTCAATTGCGGCTGTGGGACAGATATCAAGGCCATATTTCTCCCCGATTTCTGCTATCTCACCGGCAGCCCGTTTGCGGTCCAGCAGGGGATA
>CAZSBC010000208.1:0-4129 GCA_964605195.1 uncultured Spirochaetales bacterium
TGATGGCGGCTCCGTCGCTGGCCCTGGCAAGGTGGTTTGGCTGGGTGAGAATAGCTGTCTCGGTGGGTATGCTCTATGTGCTGCAGCTGCTGTTCAGGCAGCTGCTCGGTTATCCCCTGAAGAGGAAGCAGCTTATTGTCAGCGCAGTTCTCCCCCTGGCTGTTCTCATATCAGCCATTATCTACCAGCTCTTCTCCCTGGCCTGGATGGCTATCCTCATCACCTTCATCTTCAATTTCGGTGTGGGATTGGCAACCCTCTATACCTACCTGCGGCTGCGTAAAAGATCGCAGGGGCAGCGCTTTGAGAGCATGCACTCCTTTCTCCTGATAACCGGCATTTCCTTCACGCTCTTCGGGCTCTATGCCGCCTTCTATACCGTGACCGGGATCAACCCGCGGTCGTTTCCCTGGGCACTCTCACTGGAGACAGCCCTCACCGGGCTCTTCATGTTCCTCTGGTGCTGCAATGACCTGCTGGTCTTTGTCCGAAAGCTTACTGTTTCCGGCTCCCCGCTGGATTCCATCCCCCAGGTGTTTGTCAAGGATTACGGTATCAGCCGTCGTGAGCTTGACATCCTTGAGCTGCTGGTCTCGGGGATGAGCTACAAGGAGATAGGGGAAAAGCTCTTCATCTCAACCCGTACCGTTGAGACACATGCCTACAATATTTTCAGAAAGTGCGGGGTGAAGAGCAAGGTGGAACTGCTGAACCTGCTCTACTCCTGAGGCTACGTAAACCTACGTAGCTGCTTATCTGGCGCAATTTACGTACTTTTCCGAATTTACCTTTCTGTCCCGATGGCGTATGTTGCCTTCATGGATGCTGTGCGGAAGTGCACAGCGGTACAGATTGATGGAGGTATCCTATGAAAAGTATCAGTACGACTCTTCTTCTGGCCCTGCTGCCGATCATTCTCATTGAGCTGGCCCTCAAGGCTGTGTGTCTCAGGGACTGGTTCAGGCGTCAGAAGCTTAATGGGCTGGGGAGGATGGCGTGGCTGCTGATCTTCCTCTTCGTTACATTGCTCGGGCCGCTGGCCTATCTGGTCTATGGAAGAAGGAGTGAGGGTGAGTAGCATGAGTATAGTAAGTTGCGTTGGCGTAAGAAAGCAGTTCGGGAAGCACACGGCTCTCGCCGGTGTGGACCTGCAGATAGCGGGGCAGGGTGTCTTCGGGCTCCTCGGTCCAAACGGTGCGGGAAAGAGTACCCTGCTTCGTATCCTTACCGGGCAGATCTCGCATGACGGCGGGCAGGTTGCCCTGATGGGCAGGCCGGTGGGTGTCAGCAGGGAGGAGATAAGGTACCGCTTCGGCTACCTTGCCCAGCAGCCCCGCTACTATGGATGGATGAGCGGGGAGGAGTTCCTGGACTTTGCCGGGACTATTTTCGGGATACCGAAGCATCTGCGCCGCAGAAGAACCCGGGAGCTCCTTGCCATGTCCGGGCTGACGGCTTCGGCCGGCAGGAAGATTTCGGGGTACTCGGGGGGGATGCTGCAGCGGCTCGGGATTGCCCAGGCACTCTACAATGACCCGGAGGTGCTGTTCCTGGATGAACCGGTTTCGGCTCTCGACCCGGTCGGCAGGAAGGATGTGCTGGAGTTTATAGCTGGCATCAGCAGCCGCATGACGGTCATCATGTCCACCCACATCCTGGAGGATGTGGAGAGAATCTGCTCCAATATTGCAATTATGGAGTCGGGCAGGATCCTGCTGCAGGGCAGTACGGCTGCCCTGCTGGAGGGGCATGCGGGCAACAGCTGCTGCCTGCAGTTTGCGGCCCCCGTTGACGCGGATAGGATGCATGCCCTGCTACTGGAGCTCGGGATAGATTCCGAGATTGACGGAGCAGGGGTTGTCCTGAAGGAGGAGCGGTACCGGGCCTGCCGGAGCAGTATCCACCGGATAATAGCCGAACAGGATATGCCGCTGGAGACGATAACCGGTCGCAGGTGCTCGCTTGAAGAGCTCTTTGTCGAGCTGGTGACAGGAGGAAGAAAATATGCTTAGCGAAATGGTGCTCAGGGACGATCAAAGGGCTGCCGGTACGGCAGGAAGAAACGGATACATGGTATGGATACTGCTTAAGAAGGAGCTGCTGGAGCAGCTGCGCCGGGGGCAGCTGCTCACCGTGGTGATTGTCTTTCTCTTTTTCGGCATGCTCTCGCCGGCAGCGGCCCAGTTCACCCCGCTGCTGCTTGAGAAGCTGGGGGAGTCGCAGCAGATCATCATAACGGTACCGGAACCGGGGATTATCGATGCCTACGCGCAGTATGTAAAGAATTTCACCCAGCTTGTCCCGTTGGTGCTGATCTTTATCACCATGGGCGGGGTAGCCAGGGAGAAGGAGAAGGGAACGCTGGTGTTCCTGCTGGTCAAGCCGGTATCACGGTCCAGTATACTGATAGCAAAAACAGTGGCTTCGGTGATCGCGACAACAGTCGGTCTGGCAGTCGGGATACTCTCCTTCATCCTCTACTCGCTGCTGATCTTCGGGCCCTTTGACACCGCCAGCTTCATCGCGGGCAACGGCCTGATCCTGCTTTACTTCATCACGCTGGTGACCGTTGTACAGGCCCTGAATGCCGGGTTTGACAGACCCTCCCAGGCAGGCATCGCAGCCTTGGCAGTATGGCTCCTTTCGGTCATCATGCAGGCGCTCCCGAAGGTAGGGACCTTCTCATTCACCCGATTGGGCACACTTGCCCAGGGAATCTTCATCGGCGGTGAATTTGCCTGGGAACCGGTAGCTGCCTCTGTGGTGCTGATGGCTGCAGCCAGCCTCTTCGGATATCTCCGGTTCAGGAAATGGGAATAGCGCATGGGCCAATATCAACTGTTTTCCCGGCTATGATGAGAAGCTGTCAATCGAGAGCTGGGAAGGAGAAGTTCCTTCCCAGCTTCCATGTGTATCAGGATTGGCAGATTCCCCGGAAATCCATTATTCACTGGGTAGGAACCTGTGTCGCAAGCATTTAAAATAGTCAACACCAAGACCCTATTTTGGACCTACTTTTGGGTTTATAGGAGGATTGCACTATTACGTTTTATCTTGTTACTTAGTGATGATCAATGGTTTTTCTGATATTTTCTCAAGCCAAGGATAAGGAGCTGTATGGCTTCACGTAAAGCCTCCGAGTTTAATACAGCTGCAATTCTTATTTCATCTTTCCCTTTATTAGGAGATTTATAGAAGGCCTTAGCCGGTGTTATCATTACGGTTTTACCGTTATAACTGAAATCATTAAGAAGGAATCGAGCAAAATCTTCAGCATCTGCGATTGGTAGTTTAAGTAGGAAATAGAAACTACCAATAGGTTTAGTAAAAACAATATCTTTTTCCCTTTCTAGGATTCCAGCTATGAGGTTGATTCGATTTCTGTATTCAATTCGCATGTTTTCAATATCACGATCTACTGAGTTGACAAGACTTATTGCTGCTAATTGTTCAATTGTTGGTGGGCAAAGTCGTACTTGAGCACATTTCATGATATGTTCTTTCAAAGGAATGTTATAAGTGCAAATTGAACCAAGACGAGCTCCACAGGCACTATATCGTTTGGACAAACTATCGATCATGATACCAATATCTTCAACTGATTTTCTTTGTAAAATACTTTCTGGTGAACCATTATATGTGTATTCTCTGTAGACCTCATCTGCTATTAAAAATACATTTTCTTTCTTACATAAATCAATTAGATTATCTAAAGTTTCTTTGCTATAAACTGCGCCAGTTGGATTGTTAGGATTACAGATCAAAACTGCTTTTGTTTTACTCGTAATGGTTTTTTTAAACTCACTTATTAGTGGCAGGGGAAATCCATTCTCAGTGGATGTATTTATTGCTTTTATTGTAACACCGGCAATAGATGCAAAACCATTATAATTCGTGTAATAGGGCTCAGGGATTATTATTTCATCTCCAAAATCACAAATAGCAAGTAGTGTAAAAATGATCGCCTCACTAGCTGCTGTTGTTACCATAATATTTTCCGGTTCAACTACTAACTGGTGACGCATGTAATAATCAGCTAATGCCTGTCTATATTCTATAATTCCATCAGATGGACCATACGATAATACTCCATTATTAGTGGAGAGTTCTACATTCTTAATAGATTCCC
>CAZSBC010000209.1:0-4078 GCA_964605195.1 uncultured Spirochaetales bacterium
GAGCACGGAAAATCCCCTCAAAATCCTCACGCTGCATCGGAATCAGCTCCTGCAGCGCCTTTTCACGCTCCTCGGTGGAGTTTGCAAGAATCATCTTCCGTACCGAAATGATCCTGTCCCCTTCAAAGAACATATGCTCTGTCCTGCAAAGCCCGATACCCTCGGCACCGAACTTCACAGCCATTTCAGTATCTGCGGGAGTATCGGCGTTGGTCCGGACCTTGAGCTCCCGAACTGCATCCACATACCCCATGAACTTCATGTAGTTCTGATAGAGGTTGGACTCCTCCGCACTCATCTGCCCGTTGAGCACCTGAACAATCTCAGAGGGCTTAACGGCAATTTCAGAGGCATAGATATTACCGGTGAATCCGTCTATGGAGATATAATCCCCCTGCTTGATCACACTTGATCCGATCTTCATCTGCTTTGCAGCATAGTCAATCTTTAGATCTCCGGCACCGGAGACACAGGGACAGCCCATCCCTCTCGCCACAACCGCGGCATGACTTGTCATTCCGCCGCGTGCTGTCAATACACCCTTGGCTACAGCCATCCCCCCGATATCCTCAGGACTCGTCTCTACTCTGACAAGGATTACATCCTTACCTGCCGCTGCCATCTCCTCGGCTTCATGGGCAGTGAATACTGCAAGGCCGCTGGCGCCACCGGGACTGGCATTCAGTCCGCTGGCAACAACCTCAACGTTCTTGGCCGCAATATCATCCGGATCAAGGATCGGAGCGAAAAGTTTGCCGAACTCTCCCGAAGGAACCCTGCTTACAGCAGTCTTCTTGTCAATCAATCCCTCTTCAACCATCTCTACCTGGGTTCTCAGCCAGCTGAATACCGTCCGTTTGCCGGTACGTGTCTGCAGCATGTAGAGATGGCCCTCCTGGATGGTGAACTCAAGATCCTGCATATCAGTGTAGTGCTTCTCAAGAATCTCCCGGATACCTACCAGCTGGTCAAACACTTCACGATTCTGGGTCTTGAGCGTATCGATAGTCAACGGGGTACGGATACCGGCTACAACATCCTCTCCCTGTGCATTCATCAGATATTCACCGTAGAACTTATTCTCACCTGTCGAGGGATCCCTGGTAAAGGCAACTCCAGTACCGGAGGTATCACCCATGTTACCGAATACCATCGTCTGCACATTCACGGCTGTTCCAAGCAGACCCCGGATATCATTCATCTGGCGATATTTGATGGCCCGCTCATTGTCCCAGGAGCCAAAAACGGCATCAATTGCCTTGAACAGCTGCTCCTTGGGATCGGTGGGAAAATCTTCCTGAGTAGCAGCTCGATACACTTCACGATACTTTTCAATGACCCGCTTGAGATCATCAACATTCAGTTCGGTATCAAACTCCTTGCCAACCTCATCCTTGACTGACTGCAGAGCCTCCTCGAAACTGTGATGAGGAACACCCATCACCACGTCACCGAACATCTGCATGAAACGGCGATAACTGTCCCAGGCAAAACGCTCATTGCCGGTTTTCCTGATCATACCCTGTACCGCTTCAGGACTCAGCCCAAGGTTCAGTACCGTATCCATCATACCCGGCATGGACTGTGCCGCTCCTGAACGAACCGAAACCAGCAGCGGATTTTCCGAATCACCCAGGGTAGCTCCCATCACCTGTTCAAGCTTGGCAAGTTTTTCGAGCACCTCTTCCTTCATCCCATCAGGATATTCACCACCATGTTCGGAAAAATAGCCGCACGCTTCGGTGCTGATTGTAAAACCCGGGGGTACAGGAAGCCCGATACTGGACATCTCGGCAAGATTGGCGCCCTTGCCGCCGAGAAGTTCTTTCATTCCCGCATTACCTTCCGACTCGCCTGCCCCGAAAAAATAGACATACTTCTTGTTTGACATTAATTTGAATCCTCCATTGTAATATTCACATATCGTCTACAGCAGCCGCCTCTTGTGAGGCAGTGCACATACCGCTTGTAATAAGAGTAATTTATCGCTCATCAGAAACTGTGACAAAACACTCAACCATGAATGTAAAAAAAAGAGCCCACCCTGTCAATTGCTTCAGGGTGGACCCATCCTTATTTACTGTGTTAAGTACACATATTATTCAGCTCAGGCAGAGTAGGCCTCGAGGTACTTGCTCCTTGATGGATGACGAAGCCTTTCAAGGGCCTTCTTCTCAATCTGCCGAATCCGTTCCTTGGTCAGGTTGTAGAGATCTCCGATCTCCTTCAGAGACATTGGATGCTTCCCGTTCAGACCGAAACGATACTCGATGATTTCGAGCTCTTTCTGGTTCAGCGTTTTGAGGACCATGTTGATATCATCGCGGAGAGAGTTCTCCATTGCATGCTCTTCGGGAGAGACATAATCCTTGTCCTCAATGAAATCCCCCAGTTCCGAATTATTCTTGTCGGTAAAAACCGGGGTCTCTAGTGATACCATATCTCGGGAGATGCTGAGAAGGTCGGAGATATGACTTTCGTCCATCTGCGTCATCCGGGCAATATCGACAAGCTCGGGATCCTCACCATTCATGGCGGTAAGCTCCTTCTGCGCTTTCTGGATCTGGATCAGCTCATTTGACCGGTTCAACGGCAGCCGGATCGTTCGTGACTTCTCGTATATGGCTTTGAGAATTGCCTGCCGGATCCACCACACCGCATAGGAGATAAAATGATAACCCTTATCGACATCAAAGCGCTCAATGGCATTCATCAGCCCGATATTTCCCTCATTGATCAGATCAATCAGTGGTAACCCCTGATTCTGGTATTTTTTGGCCACATTGACCACAAATCTCAGATTAGCTTCAATCAGCCGTTTCTTTGCTGTTTCGTCACCTTTTGCAGCCCTGCCGGCAACCTCAACTTCCTCTTCACGACTCAACAGCTCTATCCGGTTGATCTCCTTAAGATACATTGAAAGTATATTGCTGTCATCGTTGAAACTGCTTTCCCGATTGATGTTACTTTTTGTTTTCATTGGAATCCTCCATACACGTTTATAGCAATTTACGTGCCAAATAAATGTAATGAAAGAGAAAGTTTATAAATTGTTTCTTGATAATAGGTTATCAATTCACTTGAGACGCTGTTCTGTTCTCTGACAACTGGGAAACATTATACGATTGTGTCAAATATGCACACATAAGTACGGTAACGGGTATTGTGTGTTAATTTGACACAGTACCGGTCTGTTAATGCATATATGGGATAATTTTACCCGATTCCCTCATAACACGTTCAGGCTGGGGACGTATCTGGGGAAAAATGATAGTAATCTGGGCATAGTAAGTGACCCGCTCCACATCACTCATCTCAGCAAGTTCTTCAAGCCCGGTTATTTCATCCCAGGTAGCACATATAAGATCATGAACCATATCGCCTTCAGCAAGTGTATCAAACTGGAAATCTTTCTTTCGGCTGAGATAGCGGGTCAGCTGAATAGCATGAAAAAGGCGTGATTCGGCATCTCTGAGGCATGATCCGTCACGAACGGCAAATGCCTGCAGCCAGCAGCTTCTTGCATGCTCAAGCTGTCCGAGTTTCTTGAAGGCAATACCGAGATAGAAGAGGATCTCACCCATACCGGTATGCTCTGATGTACTGCAGCACTCAAGCGACTCTCTGAGAATATTCATCGCTTCATGAGCTCTGTTCGCATAGAGCAAAGTTCTACCTGTTTCAAGCAGTTCAGACCAGTTCTTCATACTGCTACAAATATATTCAGGAGATCTCTTTTCGGCAACTGTATTGAATAATATTTTTTATTGGGTAAAAATTTTTTTTCGCTTGACCATCCTCCCTATCATGCGTATATTTTTTGTGTACTTGAGCAGCACATACGTCCTTAGGGATTGATTTGCACACTCAGGTTCCCATTACAATCCAAAGATACGAATATAATTTCAGGAGGAGTTTTATGAAGATCAAACCATTAGGTGATCGGGTGCTTGTGAAGGCTGAGGAAGTTGAAGAAAAGACAGCTGGTGGAATTTTCATTCCACAGACCGCTCAGGAAAAGACCCAAGTTGCCGTAGTTGTGGCTGTCGGTACGGATGAAGACGTCATTACTGTTAAA
>CAZSBC010000210.1:0-4045 GCA_964605195.1 uncultured Spirochaetales bacterium
ATTGAACCAGTCAATTTCATCCATCCCATAGGTTTCAAAGAACTGATGTTTCGTTGCCCCCTGCTCATAGGTGTTCAGGTAGTACTCCATCACATTGTGGGTGGTTACCGGCAATCTGTCCGGTTTCCTGTTATCCAGGGCAGTCAGAAAGCGCTCTCTGGTCGTCATATGCTTTTATCCTTTTACCGCACCGGCAATGAGCGCCCGCAGAATGAATTTCTGCAGGAATAACACCAGCAGGACTGCCGGCAGCAGTCCAATCACTCCGGCTGCGGCTAGATAGTGGGTGGAAAGATCCTGATAGGACCCCTGGGCCTGCAGGATGCCAACTGATACCGGATAGAGTTTGTTGTCACTGATCAGGAAGAAGGGAATGATGAACTGCGACCAGGCGTTGATGCTGTTGAAGATAGTGGCACTGGCAATCCCCGGCAGGGCTGAAGGTATGAGAATCCGTACCATAACCCCGAAACGGGAACACCCGTCTATCTTGGCTGCTTCATCAAGATCCTCCGGTATTGCATCAAAGACGCCTTTGAGCAAGAATGTGGTAAACGGCAGATGGATGGCGACATAGATCAGGGCAATCCCGTAGAACTGGTTGAGCATATGCAGTTTCGAGTAGAACCAGTAGATGGGAATGCTGATGATGATGGGGGAGATCATCTGGAAAAAGAGAATTCCTATCAGCATCATGCCCTTGTACCTGAACCGCCCCCGTGAAAGGGCATACGCCGACGGGAAAGCTGCCAGGAGTACCCCGACAGCCGTTGAAACAACCAGCTTCCCGGAGTTCAGCAGGTAGACGTCCATCTCCACATTCTTCATGACCGCCCCGTAGTTGCTGAAGTTGAGCTTTCTGGGGAAGAAATTGAAGAGGTGCACCGGTTCAAGAACCTGCTCGGCACTCTTCAGGGACATGGCAATGATGTAAACTACCGGTAACAGAAAGAAGACGAGCAGGACAGCAAAGAAGAAGTAGAGAATTATCTTTGTACCTATTGTATAGTTATGCATTGTTCTGGCTCCTCATCAGTCGCAGGTAGATTGTCGTGAAGATTGTCGATGAGAGGATCATCAGGACGGCATAGACAGCTCCCTGAGCCAGATTCAATCGCAGGAATGTCGTTTTGTACGTCTGCAGGGATAGCACCGTTGTAGCAATGCCAGGGCCACCCTGGGTGAGGGACCAGATGGCATCATAGGTATTGACTGTGGCAATGGTGATCAGCACCAGATTAATCATCAGCATCGGCTTGAGCATCGGCAGGGTCACCTTGTAGAATTTCTGCCAGGAGCTAGCCCCGTCTATGGAGGCAGCCTCATAGAGCTGGGGATCGATACCCCGCAGCGCACCATACTGCAGAATCCCGCTGAAACCGGTCCCGCGCCATACATTGGTGATAATGGTCGCCATCAGTGCCGTGGAGGGCTTAGTCATGAATGGCACCCGACTTCCCCCGAAGAGTTCGATGGTATTGTTGATCACGCCCCAGGCACTGCTGCTGTACATGATATTCCAGGTGATTCCGGCAATGACACCGGGAACAACCCATGCGGTAATCATAGCCACTTTCAGGATACCCATACCCTTCAGTTGGGTCTCCAGCAGCATGCCGACAAGGAGTCCGAAGAAAAGCTGGAAAAAGACGGTGAATACGACAAACACCAGTGTATTCCGCAATACTGTCAGCAGGTCGGGGTTCTCGATCACCCTGATGTAGGATCGCAGGGTATAGATGATATCAAGTCTGCCAATCCTGGCATTTGTGAAACTGAGTCGTATTGCATCGACAAGGGGATAGAGGTAGAAGAAGATCAGGATGACTGCCAGTGGCAGAAACCAGTACACTAAATGGAATTTTCCTTCTGTTTTCATGTCATTTCCTGTTGAAAGATACCGGATAGATGTCAGGACATTCCGCCAGGTACATATGAGATTACCTTTTAAGTATACATGATCCTGGCAGGATGCACTAAGAGACAGCCCGTTGAAGCACATTTGCTCAGGATACTGTTGCAGAAGCCGCACACCGTTATCTAAAAACGATGTGCGGCTGATATCCGGAATTGCAGAATTATTGATTACCTGTCGTTATATATTGCTAAGACATCGTTGAACATCCTGTCAACCAGCTTGGCAGTGTCACGCTCTCCGGCTACGATCTTACCGATAGCCTCCTCAACGAGCACCTCGACATCAGGATAGAGTGAGGTTGCCGGTCTGGCCCGGCCCACTTCAAGCTGCTTGAATATCTCGTTGTAGAATGGTGTATCAAATCCTTCACTGCGAAGGACATCCTTTCGTACGGGGATATACCCGTGCAGCGGGAGTCGCTCAGCCATGGCATCCTTGTCAGTATATACTTCCTTGATGAAATTGACGGATTCCTCAAGTCTCCTTTCATCTCTGGCAAGGAACCCGAAGGTCCAGCCGCCATAGATATTCGAGGCAACGCCCTCAGCATACATCGGAAGCGAACCATATCCCCACTCCTCGACATCAAGCTGGCCAAGCAGCCAGGATCCACCGATGAAGGAGACTGCATTGCCTGCCTTTCCCTCTGCGGCAACCTCATTATGTTCGTAAGAGATTATCTCGGGCGGCATAGCCCCTGCCTCCAGCAGATCACGGTAGAAGTTCAGCGTATTGATCATGGCTTCACGGTTCTTACCCTCTCCGAAAACTGGTCTGAAATCGTCATCCTGGTCAAAGAGCACACCATCCTGGGCCCAGTAGAGGGGCAGGAACGCAAATGCTGCCGCCGCTCCCTTTGCAATGGTGAGGAACGGAATCTGGTCACTGCCGGCAGCTTTGAGCTGATCATTCAAGGCAAATACATCGTCCCAGGTAGCGGGTCGCTCCGGGGATACATCGGTATTCCAGTAGTAGAGCAGCAGACCAGTCTCGGCCCAAAGCCCGTACTGCTTCCCGTCACGCATCGTCACCATCTTGGTGAAATCAAAGAACTGACTCTTATCGGCTTCATCCAGATAGTCATCAATCGGGGAGAGCACACCGGCTTCATGAAAATTGCCGACCCACTGGGAATCGATATTGGCAACATCATGGGGATTGCCTGCAAGAGCGGCCGTAATGAGCTTGGTCATCGCCTGTGCTGTCGTTCCTCCGGGAATCCCCTCTATCTCGACATACACATCAGGGTGCCGTTCGGCCCAGGCAAGCAGCTGCCGTTCATAGAAATCCTTTCTTGCATCCACCGTGGAAGCCATGGTGTTCCATGATCCGATAAGGGCCCGCAGCTTTATCGGTGCCCCGGGTGTTCCTGCTTCAGTGGCACTGGCTACCGGCTCAACCGGCCCGGCAGCATCCTCCTGCCCCTGGCTGAAGAGCGGCATCCCTGCAATGAGAGCGATTAATGCTATAACACATAGCGTCTTCTTCATAAAAATCCTCCTGTTACGTATTTCCTGCATATCAATATATACTGTATGAAATAATCAGTAAATGAATTTATCAATATATTTTCATTTTTTTATATTATATATATTTATTTAATTATATATGTATATCTATTTAATATATCATTTGCATATCAGCAGTTTATTATACGATAATATATTTTATGTTTACAATTAGTTATATTTATTATATCATTTATATCAGGAGGTTCCCATGCAGCAGACTCCAAAATACCAGCAGATTTACGATGCCCTGCTTCATGCCATAGAGCTGGGCGAGTACCAGCCAGGAGAGCGACTTCCTACGGAGAAAGAGCTGGCGGAACGCTATGCTGTCAGCCGGATCACATCAAAGCGGGCCATGGACACAGCCGCCCTCAACGGCTATATCATCCGTATCCCCGGGAAGGGCTCCTTTGTTGCAGAAGCGGCTGGTAGCGGCAGACGGCAGCAGAATGAGAGCGGGAGAACAAGATGCCTGGGAGTTATCCTTCCTGATCTTTCGGAGTTCTTCGGGCTTGATGTGCTGAAGGAGATTGAGCGGCTTGCCAATGAGCAGGATATCAGCATCATTCTCGGAATCTCCAACAAGAACCTCGAAAAGGAGAAGGCCTTGATTCAC
>CAZSBC010000211.1:0-3985 GCA_964605195.1 uncultured Spirochaetales bacterium
AGGGAGCTGCGATACCGTCTGAGGATATCAGCAACCTGGTTTTCGTCGTTCACCCCATAGAGCGTACGGTAGAATGAGATGAGCTCATTCTCGACAGCTGTATGGGAAAACAGTTCAGGATACAGGGATTGAGCAATCCACTGTATCCCAAGGATCCAGCGTGAATCAGGCTGGGCCCAGCTGTGGAAATCTGCAGGGAACGCGAGAATGCTCCCTGAAGCGAAGGCTTTCAGCTCCTGCCACAGAGATGAAGCAGCAATCTGTTCAAGATAGGCCTCTGCAGTGTCCCGATAGGTGACTATATAGATTACATCGGGATCCCATGCTGAAATCTGCTCAAATGAGACCTCTTTCCAGGTATTGAAGGTCTCGTCTGTCCAGACCGGTTTTCCTCCGGCAGTTTCAACCATATAACTTTGAATCCAGGTAGCTGGTGGGACCTGGAAAGCTGATACACCATCTGAAGCAGTGGCATAGAGTAGCAGAACTCTCTTGCGCAGATCCGAGGCAATCCCGGCAACAGTAGAGCTGATGGCTTCAGTCGTTTCACGGTAGTAGGTTGCAACAGCAGCAGCTCTCTCCTCCTGAGCCAGCAGCAGCCCGGGACTGATCACCTCCTCCTGATAGCTTTCAGGGTTCTCGAGATGGAGATTGAATACCGGAATGTCCAGCTTTTCCAACTGCACGCCGAGGGTTGCGTAGTTGCTCTCTTTCATGAAGACAATATCAGGCTGCAGCGCAGCAATCTCCTCTGCGGATGCACTTTTCGGTAGTCTGACAGTTTCGTTCCCGGATAGCAGCAGGGAGAAGAAGTCCCCCAGTCCCTGATCTGTGACACCAAGGGCTGCCAGGTTTGCTGTGACACCGTCAAAGAGTGCCAGGACATCTGCGGCAAGCAGGGTGGCTTTTCCTGCTACAACAATTCGCTCGGGTTTTCCTGAAAGGGTCACTGAGCGATTCAATGCATCGTTTGCTGCATATGAGACCTGCATGGTACCGGCATCGGCAGCAGTCAGGGTGCCGACGACTGCTTGATGAGGTTCCTGATTGACCTCACTCTCTGCTGGGCAGCCGGTAAGCAGCAGGAGGAAGATTGCAGGTAGCAGGGTTATTGCGATTACTTTTTTCATGGAATGGTAGTCCTTTTTTTCAGATCAGGGATTGTACCATTATATATCATAAAATACAATGGATACGTCGTAAGAATACTACAGGTCTGTAATCCAGATTGAAAAAAATGTGAATTGCATATACTCTAGAACATGACCTGCCAGATCAGCTGTCCTGTGACGGCCGCAGATCTGTTGCGGTATGAGAAAAACCTATTACTTGCTTCACAGGAGGTGTGATGGCGGATACAGATTTGCGAGGTGCCCTTGAGCGGTTGCATGCAACACAGAAGCAGCTGGCAGTATCGACAGAGACTGAACGCAACAGTGTGCTTTCAAGAGCTGCCGACCTGCTGCAGGAGCGTAATACCGAAATTTTCAGGGAAAACAGGCGTGATATCGATCAGGCGATTGCCGACGGCATTCCTCAACCACTTATCAAGCGTCTGAAGTTTGATCAGGCTAAGCTTGATTCGGTTATTGCCGGGATTCAACAGGTGATCGCCCTCAGTGATCCTGTCAACAGCGTGCTTGAAGCCCGTGAGCTGGATAGGGATCTGATTCTGAAGCGGGTAAGCTGTCCGATCGGGGTAATCGGTATGATTTTCGAATCACGACCCGATGCACTGGTACAGATTGCCTCCCTCTGCCTGAAGAGTGCCAACGGACTCGTCCTGAAGGGAGGATCTGAGGCCAGATATACCAACAGGATTCTGGCTGATATTTTCATGAAAGCTGCTGAAGTAGCGGTTGTTGAAACGATACAGCCCGACTGGATATATCTCATGGAGACACGTGAGGAGGTCAAGGCCCTGCTTGCATTTGATGATCTGATTGATCTGGTCATCCCGCGTGGGTCAAATGCCTTTGTGCGCTACATCATGGAACATACCCAGATTCCGGTGCTCGGACATGCCGACGGTATCTGTCACAGCTATATCCATGCCGATGCCGATATTACCATGGCCGTTGCAGTGACTGTGGATGCCAAGTGCCAGTACCCGGCTGTTTGCAATGCCCTTGAAACCCTGCTGGTCCACAGCAGCGCAGCTGAAATGTTTCTACCGCAGCTGGCGGCCAGGCTGAGGGAAGAAGGTGTCGAGATCCGTGGCGACGAACGCTGTCGTGCCCTGATTGACTGCAAAGCCGCCGGTGAAGCTGACTGGGCAACTGAGTATCTTGACCTTATTCTCTCAATCCGGGTTGTCGATTCGATGGATGAGGCTGTAAAACATATTCATCGGTACGGTTCCGGGCATACCGATTCCATAGTTACTGCATCAGCCGATACTGCCGAACAGTTCATGAATGTTGTTGATTCGGCAGATGTGATGTGGAACTGCAGTACCAGATTTGCTGACGGGTTCCGCTACGGTCTCGGGGCTGAAGTGGGTATCAGCACACTGAAGATCCATGCCCGCGGTCCAGTTGGCCTGCAGGGATTGATGAGCTATAAATGGAAACTGTACGGCAACGGGCAGTGTGTCTCCTCATACTCGGGCTCAGGCCCTGAGGTCCACACATTCACGCACCGGAACTTGCCGCTTGAATAGGGATACCAGATGCGTACTATGGACGCGGTCAAACGCATAACAGTCAAGATCGGAACCAATATACTCAGCAGGGATATGGGGATAGACCTTGATTTCCTCAATCACATTGCTGAACAGGTTGCGGAACTAAGCCGGAAAGGGTATGAAATCCTGCTGGTCAGTTCCGGAGCCATAGGAATGGGGGCCGGAGAGCTGGGACTCAGCGAAAGAGTTCCCACCATACCCATGCGCCAGGCCTGCGCTTCCATCGGACAGCCGCTGCTGATGCAGCACTACAAGGAGATCTTCAGGCGCAAGAAGGTGCTCATATCCCAGATTCTGCTGACCAGGGAAGTGCTGGACAACCGGTTGAGCTACCTGAACCTGCGCAATGCCATAGAGACCCTTCTGGAGCTGCATGTCATTCCTGTGCTTAATGAGAATGACAGTGTCTCCACTGCGGAGATTGGTACTGCCTTCGGCGATAACGATACGCTTAGCGCCTACATAGCCAGCAAGACCGATTCGGATCTGCTTATCCTTCTCACTGACATAGACGGACTGTATAACGGTAATCCCAAGAGTGATGCGAATGCCGAACTGGTGCCCTTTGTTCCAGAAATTACCGATGAAATCTCCTCCTGGGCCGGAGAAGCGACGGGAAGCACCTTTTCAACCGGCGGAATGCGCACAAAACTGCTTGCCGCCGGAATCGCATCCAAGGCCGGCTGTGCAAGCATCATTGCCGACGGGCGCAAGGAGAATATCCTGCTGCGGCTGCTGGCCGGGGAGGAGGAGGGGACCTTCTTTGCAGCAAGCATGCGACTGCCCAGTCGAGACCGCTGGATTCTCCATACCCAGCCCTCCGGAATTATCCATGTCGATAGGGGAGCCGAAGAGGCCCTGCGTAACAGAAAAAGCCTCCTGCCTGTCGGAGTTACCGGAGTTGAAGGGGTCTTTCAGCGTGGCTCTGTAGTGATGATCAATGATGTCGCCAAGGCAGTATCCGCATTCACCAGCGAGGAGATTCGCAGTATGGTCGGGTATCACAGTGAAGATGCCCAGCAGCGAATCAACGGTACCCGGAAGGCTTTCATTGCCCGACCGGAAGACATAGTATTTCTCTGAGAGTGGTGAGTCCTGATGAAGCAAAAAGCGTATTCCATCTTTCTGCATGATGCGAACCGACAGATCGAGATCACCGATCTCGGCTTCATCATGCTGCACCGGGGTACGGAATCCTGGCCGTTGGAGCGTTCCCTCGGACAACTGTTGCCCTACCGGGGATTTGAGTCGATATGTGTCCTTGATGAATCAGCTTCTGTGAATGATATCTCCTATTTC
>CAZSBC010000212.1:0-3913 GCA_964605195.1 uncultured Spirochaetales bacterium
TAAACCGAAGAAACGGCTGAAGGTGCTTGAAGAGAGCTTCTTTTTTCACGATTTCCTGATCAAGGGAGTCAGAGCCGGCGGAGTCCGGCTGACAACCAAGGAGGTGGAATCCCTCAAGGTGAGAAGGGTCAGTAGTGCAGATGAAGGCTGATGAGAATATGTTTACTGAAGATCGGGTGCTGTACGAAGACAATCACCTGATTGTGGTCAATAAGCTGCCATCCGAGATTGTCCAGGGTGACCGGACGGGAGATGATACGCTCCTGGAAGCAGTGAAAAGATATATCAAGGAAAAGTATGACAAACCGGGTAATGTGTTTCTCGGTGCGCCCCATCGGCTTGACCGACCCACCAGCGGTATTGTGGTATTTGCCAGGACAGGCAAGGCTCTCGGCCGCCTTGGGACGATGTTCAGGGAGCGGGAAGTCCGGAAAATATACTGGGCGGTCGTTGACGGGATACCGCCGGAAACCGAGGGCAGGCTGGTTCACCACCTGATCCGTAACAGGGAGAAAAATAAATCATTCGCTGTTAGCGGCAGCAGGAAGCAGGCAAAACGGGCGGAACTCTCATACCGGCTGCTTGGAGCCACTGCCAACTACTATATGCTTGAGATTGAGCTGCATACCGGGCGTCACCACCAGATACGCGCACAGCTGGCAGCTGTCGGCGTACACATCAAGGGAGACCTGAAGTATGGGGCATCCCGCTCCAACAGGGGTGGCGGAATCCACCTGCATGCCCGGAAAGTCATTTTCAATCACCCTGTGGGAGATCGTCAGCTTGAGATAACCGCTCCTCCCCCGGCAGATCCACTATGGAATCAGTTTGGCTCCATATAGGAATCGCCGTTTTTCGGGATGAACCTCTCCAATGAGATGAGCCCGTGTCCCGATTTCCCGTCGATGACAATATTGAGGGGTTCCCTGACCCGGACATGCCGGAAGAAGCCATCCTCGTAGACACTGTTGAGCTCCTGCAGCTGCTCGATCCTGAAGATTCCGTCATTGCGGCTCGGATTAATGGTCATGTATGCATTATGCAGGGAGGTGAGGTTCTGGAAGAAGTGGGTCCCCTGGCTCGGTTCAACCTGAAAGTTCTCCAGTCCGGTCTCGATGATGACACGGGCATGGGAAATCTGGTTCCAGGCAGTCGGTATTCCCAGCCACGGATCACTCGATCCGAGCCGGCCGGCAACAAGCAGCACATAGCCGGTATCGGCTTCGGTGAACTCCCTGTTCAGATCACCGAGCAGCTGCGCCATCTTTGCGGTCTCAGCAGGATTGAATGCATCGGGTTTTATATATACAAGATCATAGAGGTCCTCAAACTTCCCGTTACCCATGGCTTGGTTTGAGTAGATGAGGGCTGTTTCAATTGCCTTGCTGTCTATGTGGACATCCTCCTGTTCCGCTCCCTCGACGATGGGACGAATCTGGAGCAGGCTGAACTCAGGCAGCTTATCCTGTGGTTTGTTGAGATTACCGGCGAACTCAATCTCTATGGGAGTATTCATGATCTCCTGACCGAGCTTCAGCAGATCCTGGATGATCGAGGCGATGGGAAAGGAGCGGTACTTCAGGATCCCGGCAAAGGAGACGATCTTCTCCCCTTCGGCAGAGGGTGAATCTGAGAAGGATCCCCTGCGCAGGTCATAGGTGGATGCAATATATTTCAGTGACCCATGGTGCTCGGCATCCTGAACGGCCATCTTTGTCAGGTTGTCCGCTGCATCGGCTGTAGGGTTGAAGGGGGATTCCATATCGAGGGCGTAGAACTCTTTCTGGGTCTTTCGGAGCGCATGGTCGGGATTTGAGAGCTGCATGATCTTCTTCGGATATCTTGGTGAGAAGCGCAGCGAACTGCCGGCATCAACGACAATCTTACCGAACCCGAAGGCCATATAGACGATCCCGTCTTCAGGCTTCTCCCGTTCAATCGGGTAGTAGTTCAGCGAGCGTGCGACCCCGGAAAAGTTTGGGTAGCAGTAGCGGTCAAACCGGGAGCCGGTAACCTGCTGGATGATGACGGCCATCTTCTCTTCTTCAATGAGGTGATCGGTTGCCTTGAGATAATCCTTGCTTACCTGAAAGAAGGTTGAGGCATAGATGCAGGCAACCGCCTTGCAGAGCTCCCGGAGTCGCTGGTCAAAATCAGGATGGTTGTTGGGTATCATACAGGTCTGGTATATTCCGGCAAAGGGCTGGTAATGGGAGTCCTCAAGCAGGCTGGATGAGCGTACGGCAATGGGAGCCTTGATAATCCGCAGGATTGTCTTGAGATTCTCAAACAGCTCTTCCGGCAGGGCTGCCTCAGTGAAATGCTTAAGGATGGTGCTGTCGGCCTTGCGGCTCAGGGCCACCTTCCACAGGTTGTTCTCTTCCATGAACTGATCAAAGATCTCAGTGGTTATGACAACCGTTCGCGGAATGGAGATATACATATCGGGGTACTTCTCCGGGATCCCGCTGGTACGCAGCTGCTGGTCGATGAAGGCAAGGCCGCGGCCTTTGCCTCCCAGAGAACCGGATCCGATCCTGGTAAAGAAGGAGAGTTCATCAAAGCGATGCCGGTTGAACCGGGCGATAACCCCGTGTCCCCGCTTCTGCCGGAAAAGCTTGATCATGTTTATCAGATCCTTCCTCAGCTCCTCCGGGCTCTCGTAGTCCTCGAGGGCAATGGGACGAAGCTGGCGGGCAAGGCCGAAGAGGGCTCTTGCTCTGAGCCATTTCGAGATATCGTTGTGCTTCACGTGATAGACGAAGGAGTCGATGGGGATAGAATCAATGGCATACTGGAGGTCACGCAGGTTTTCCGCAGTCTTGATCTCCTGTTTAGTAATTGGGTCCCTGAAGATGAAGTTTCCGAAACCATAGCTGGTCTTTAGGTAGGCGCGCAGTTCCGCCAGCAGAGTCTGGGAGTGCTTGTAGATGAAATCAACTCCTATTTCACTGGCATCCTGCTTATGGGTAAGCTTCGAAGACTGCAGAAGGATGGGAACATCGTCCTTGTCGTTGCGGATATAGCGGCTGAGCCGTAATCCGGCCTGCTCGTCCCGTTCTCCCTGATAGCTGTAATCAACATCTGAGATAACCCCGAGGATATTATCCTTGAATTTCTCGTAGAGGGACACTGCCTCCTCATAATTCCTTGCCAGCAGTATCTTGGGACGACCGCGCATCCGCTGGGTCTGTGACCAGTCATTCAGCCCTTCTGCCATGATATAGCGGGCCTGTTGAATGAGGCTGGTGTATATCATCGGAAGGTATGTTGAGTAGTAACGAACGGAGTCCTCGACCAGTACGATAACCTGCACATCCCCGTTACGGACATCGTCTTCGGCATTCATGCTGTCCTCGACCAGCTTCACCATCGCCAAAAGGATGTTGGGATTGCCCTGCCAGGTGAAGATATAATCAACTGTTTCCGATGATTCCCGCTTGAGCTTCTTGATGCTCTTATGGGCCGGTGCCGGGGACAGTACGATAATCGGTTGCCTGGGATAGGATTCCCGTATAGTTCTGGCCAGTTCAGACGCATCAATCTCACCGATGTTCAGCATGGTGATAACCAGCTCGTACTGGTTTGTCTGCATCAGTTTCAGAGCTTCAACGGCAGAGGCAGCATGCGTGATCTTGGGTGGGTACCGCAATCCTAGTGCAACATAATCCTGAAACAGCAGCTCTTCCACCCTGCCGTCCTCTTCAAGCATGAAGCGGTCGTATTTGCTGCAGATCAGTAGAATGTTCCTGACCCGCTTGGCCATAAGATCCTGAAAGGGGGTATGCAGTATTATTGGGGACTGGTCTCTGTTCATGCTGCTACTGTATCATATGGAGGGGTGTAGGCAAAGAGTGGTTCATCTGGAGTAGCGGGTTTTATGCTCGGCAGTTCCTCGAACAGTCAGTCATAA
>CAZSBC010000213.1:0-3851 GCA_964605195.1 uncultured Spirochaetales bacterium
GTACCTCGCCGGAGGTTACCGAATGCAGACCTGCAATCATTTTCAGGGTGGTGGTCTTTCCGCAGCCGGATGGCCCGAGAAAGGCCACGAGTTCACCTGCTCTGATCTCCAGGTTCAGATCATCGACAGCTGCCTCCTTGGCTCTATCATACACTTTTGTCAGATTATTCAGCGATATATTTGTCATAGGTTTCCGAACCCTCCCATAGCACTGGATTTACCAGAGAGAAACTTACTGGTGATGAAGAGTATTATAATCGACGGCAGCAGAAAAATGATGCTCATCGTGCTTGTTACGGGGAAATCACCCGAACCCGCAAAGCTGAAGAGCAGCAGCGGCAGGGTGATGACCCTTCCTCCACCGATGATCACGGTGAGAATATACTGTCCCCACGATATTAGGAAAGCAAACATTCCTCCGGTGATGATACCGGGAGTTACCGTCGGTAGCGTTATCAGGAAGAAGGTCTTCATGGCACTGGCTCCGAGACTGCGGGCCTGCTCCTCATAGGCCGGATCGTAATTTGAAAAGACTCCGCTCATACTGATTGTCATGTAGGGTATCGTTGGGAGCAAATGCACCAGAATGACCCCGAACATGGTGTCGGTAAGCCCTATGCGGATAAAGATCACTTGCATCCCCATGGTGACGGCCAGGCCGGGAATAATGGAGGGTGAGAGAATAATCAGCTCAACCAGCCCCTTACCCCGGAATTTGTACATCCCCAAGGCCTTCCCGGCAGGGACGCCGACTACAATCGATATCGCCGTAACAGCAAGGGCTATGATCAGGCTGTTCATAGTGGATGAGAGTACCTTGGTGTTTGGATTGGCAATATACTCCCATGCTCTTCCGCTCCACTCGGAGGGGATAACACTTGGAAACAACCAACGGTGGCTGAAAGCCCACACTATCTGGGGCACCATCGGTATAATGACCCCAAGAAGTATGCCGAGATAGATGATGAATCGGACCGGATTGGTCTGTTTTTTCGTGATGCTCTGTTCCATATCTAGCCCCTCCCTGATGCCTTTCTCAGCAGGCGCTTGTATACAACGACAAAGAGCATGAGGAACACCGTCATGAATACTGCCATTGCCATTGCCTGCGGCCTTGCGTTGAGGTCAATGTTGTCATAGAGGCGGTAGGCCAGGATCGAGAGCACCGCTGGATAGGGACGTCCAAGCAGGAACGGCACTTCATAGGAACCGAAGGTGAAGGCAAAGCAGATGATGCTGGAGGGCAGAATGCCCGGAATGATAATCGGCAGCAGCACGTACCGGAAAGTCTGCCACTTGGTGGCACCTAAGCTGCGGGCCAGTTCCTCGTAGTTATCGCCCATCGACTGCATGATGGCCATGACGATTATTCCCACAAATGGAATCTGCTTCCAGAGATATACATACATGATACCGAGACCCCATCGGTCATTGACCAGCTGCGGAAACTGGGACTGGTCGCTGATAATCCCGAACTGGTATGCCAGCCGGGCGAATGTCCCGCTCTGGGAGAAGAGGAACATAGTTCCTACCGCAATGACGATATGCGGAATGGTTATGGGAAACTGATAGAGAAAATTCACTACCCGTTTGCCGAAAAAACTGTGCCTGAGAGCAAGTGCTGTAACGATGGCCAGAACTATGGTCAGCAGGGTCGTGGATATTGATATCCAGAAGGTCAGCAGCAGGCTCTGCCCAAACTGCTCATCAGTGAAGATGGCCTGGTATGCGGCGAAGTTCGGATCTTTCAATCCAATCAACGGCATGTAGTTCATGCTCTGCATCAGCCCCAGCAGAAACCCTCCGAAGAAGAGAAGGATCAGCAGCAGCAGTGCCGGTGCAAGGAGCAGACCTATCGTAACTCGCTCTTTCATATCTTGTTCCTGTGCGTTTTCTCATGGTTTTCAAGAACCAGTCCGTCTCCCTTCGGCAGGAAAGACGGGGAGCGTGATTCATCGTATCGCATCACGCTCCTCCCGGCTCTTTCTCTGAGACCCGTGTCCCGCGGGTAATCCACGGAACCACGAGTCCCTGTACTGTCGCTGCGTGAACAGCTACTTTCTCAGGACATTTGCCTGCCAGTCTTCCTCTATGCGAAGCAGCCAATCAGACTGAATTTCCGGTACGCTGTACTGGTTCAGTACGGATGTAGGCAGTCTTGAGGGGTGGATGGGGAGCGCTGCGAACTTCTCCTGCATATCGGCAGGTACCGTTGTAAGATCCAGCGGAGTCATCCAGGACATACCACCTTCGGCTACCGGTCTTGAAGCAGCATACTGCACTTCGGGATTGAGCAGTTCGTTGGCCATGACCATGGAAGCAGCCTTGTTGTCGGAGTTGAAACTGATGGCAACAAAGTTGATATTTCCGATCATGCCGGTCTCGAACATGAAGGTCTTGACACTTTCAGGATAGGCTCCCTTGTCGATATTCGCGGCTGCTCCATCGGGACCATAGTTGATATTGAAGTAGATCTCTCCGTTTCCAAGCAGCTCCTTGGTTTTGGTTGATGATTCAGGATAGGTTTTCCCTTCCCGCCAGAGATAGGGTTCAATCTCATTCAGCAGAGCCCATACCTTAGGAGCGATCTCATTGTATACCTCTTCATTGAAGGGGCCCATCATGCGCTCGTACCCGCCGGCAACGTGGTAGAATACGTGGCGAACAAACACCGAACCGGTAAAGTCTGGAGGTGCAGGATAGGTAAGCTTGCCGGGATTGGCTTTGGCCCACGCAAACAGCTCTCCCATATCCTTCGGGGGGACGGCAACCTTGGCAGAGTCATACTCCATGACGCACTGGGCAGCACCGTAGGGTGTTTCATATCCGTCAATGGGAAATCCAAAATCATAACCGAGAATATCGGGGCTGCAGTACTTCAGGTTGGGAAGTTTGTCGGCATAGGGGCCGAAGAGCAGGTCAGCCTGCCGCATGGTCTTGAAGTTCTCACCGTTTACCCAGATTGTATCAACCGCACCACCGCTGTTCTTACCGGCCTGCTTCTCTCCTAGTACCTTGTTCACATAGACGGGAGCGCCGTCTACCGGAACCATCTCCAGATTGATATTGAAATTATCCATCAGGTAATCGGTGAAGTAGCCGGTTACCCAGTTGTTGATGTGGTCGGCACCACCCCACATGTAGAAATAGACATCCTGTCCATCCGCTTCAGCCACGATCTCATCCCAGCTCATGTCCTGATAGCGATCCTCAAAGGGGACAGCTCCCTCTTCCTGGGCTGCGGCAAAGATTGCCACTGCACAGAGTACCATGACAGCTGTCAACAGCATCCGTTTCATCATACAAATACCTCCGTTTTCTGATATCTCCTCAAGGAGGAGTATATATCCATATCACTGGTTACCCAGATATAGATGTACCAAGTTGTTATCTACCCCAGCCAGCCTGCTCAGCTTCCCAGGCACGCTTCCACCCTGCTTCCAGGATATCCATAAAACGGGAGCGGTCAAGGATGTTGTCGGGCATGATTACCTGAACCCCCTCTGCCTCTGCATCAACTGGATTGAGCATGCCGTAATGCAGGCTCTTAAGAGATGGGGCAATGCGCACTTCATGCAGATCGAACAGCTCAGGATAGGATACATATATTGCCGGCAGCAGGTCCCATAGATAGAATCCGGGTTCACCGAAATATCCTGCGAACCTGTTCATCCAGTTACGTACCACCGCCAGCCGCTCTTCCGGCCACATGGATATTCGCTGCATGTCAGCGGAAAGAAAGGGTGCCTGAAGACAGATATGGCCGTTGAACACAACAACCGGGCACTCGGCTCCGAAGAGGTTGTGTGCCGCCTCAGGGTTGCAGGAGAGGTTCAGCTCGCGACAGGGAC
>CAZSBC010000214.1:0-3814 GCA_964605195.1 uncultured Spirochaetales bacterium
GTTGATAAACTGAACTGTCAAAGTCCAGTTTGAGATTTATATTAATAGATATATCCATTTCGTATCCAATTTTATCCATTTATCAAAAGTAGTAAAATTTGGAGATCACAGATTGTGACCTCCAACATTCTGGGATAGGGGATGGAACTTTTCCAGTTTGCTTTGCAGACCGGCCAGGTTACCCTGCTGGTAACGCTCTGTGGAGCTGACATGCTTGTGACCGGCCATGTACTGCACCTGACGAAGGTTGTTATCCTTGAGCCAGTGGGTGATCACGCTGGTCCGGATCTGTTTCGGATGCAGCAGCTCCGGCAGTTGTTTCCGGACCTGTTTGAACAGGAAGTGCAGAGAGCTTTTGATATGCTCACTACCATTGATGCTGATCACCAACTGCTCCTGGATCCTTTCCTGGTTGATCCGATCCGGTTTTCGTGCCGGTCGGGACTTGCCTACTTCACGCAGGATCTTCGGTCTGGTCCGGTTAAGATACTGCACCAGCTCTTTGACCTGATCATCCTGCAGCTGTAGCACCCGGCCATTGCTTCGGGGAGTGCCTGGGATCCGGATCTTGCCCTTATCCAGGTTCACATGGCTCACCTCCAACCGGCCTAGCTCACCGGTGGTTATGCCCTGGTAGATCAGCAGCCCCAGGATCACCTTGTTGCGCTTGTCCTTGGTCGTTTTCCTGGGCCAGTTGCGATAGAGATCCTCCAGGGCAGGATAGCTGATCATACCGGTAGGCACCTTTCTCTGCACTCCCCGAAGGTTTAGGTTCAGTGCCGGATTGGAGATCTCCGGATCCATTTCTTTCAGATACCGATAATAGTTCCTGATACAGCTTAGCATCCGGTTTGTCAGCCGCTTGCTCTTACCCTCCAGGCGGCAGTGATCGATAAAGCAGAGCATGTCGTTGTAGCCCGCTTGATCGCAAGGCAGGTGCTCTCTTTCCAGCCAGGATAAAAAGTACCCGGCGTAATTCATCTTCTGCCGGATGGTAGCCTCATCATCTCCCAGCTCCTGCAGGTGGACCTTAAAGCCCGCAAGCCGGGTGCGGATCTCGGGAGTGAAGTCGTAATCAAGATTCCGATTCATGTGCAAGGTGGGTATAGATTTGGGTGGATTCAAGCGATGAGTGGCCCAGGAACTGGCTGACCTCCTCCAGGGAGAGGCCTGATTGCAACAGGTGAGTGGCGATGGAGTGGCGAAGGGTATGCAGGCCAACATCCTTGTCGATACCGGCCTTCCTGGCCAGCATCTTCACCCTTTCGATCAGCTGGTTGCCGCAGAGACGCTTTACCTGCATACTCAGGAACAAAGCCTCGTGCCGGATCTGCTTAAAGCCCAGTATATGCTCTCTGGCCACCAGGATGTACTCGGCCAGGTCATCAGCCACCCGCTCGGTCATGGGTACGTACCGCTCGCGGTAGTTCTTGCCTTTTCTAACGTGGATCATTTTTTCTTTTAACTGAACATCCGGAACGTTCAATGCGATTCCTTCGCTGCGCCTCAGGCCACAGCCATAGTACACTCCCAGGATGGCCCTGTCCCGGATCCCCAGCAGCTTGCTGTGTACCTCGCTGACCTTACCGCAGGCCCGGTACATGGCATGGATCTCATCCTGGCTTAAAATGATCTTGGGCTTTGTTGTGATGGATCTTCGCTGAACATCGATCTCTAGGGTTCCCTTACCATTTTCCTGGAGGTATCGGCTAAAGCGTTTCAGGGCATTGATGTTGCTGTTAATGTAGTTGTCCGACAGACCGCCGACACCTTTTTTTCGCTTTCGCTTTTGCAGGTGGCCATAATACAACCGAACTGCCTTGCCATCAACCTGGGAGAGCTCTGTAATGGAAGAGGCCTTTAACCATAAGTAAAAGTCCCTGACATAGTTAACCGATCCTTGTATGGTGCTTTCTGCATAACCCATAGCCACCAACCAACGCTCAAAGCCCTCGATAACTATGACGGAAAAGGCCATTATGACGGATTTTTTACCCCCCTGCCGTGCATTTCGGTGGGATACTGGGACACTGGCTCTAACTCATTGTGGCCGTTTGACTTCAGTATCCCATTTTCTTCGTGGGATACTGGTGGGACACTGGGATACTGATCCGGGGATAAATCAAGGTGTTCCTGGATCCTTTCTAAGGCTTCATCCAGTGCTGTTTTTACGTGCTGTTGCAGCCGCTGATACTCATCGGGCTTTACTACCTGGTACTCGTATCCCTGGCGGTACTTGCTGCCTCCGGTGATCTTGATATAGCTGTTCCGCAAAAGCTCCAGGATATATCGATTACAGCTGCTTGATGACATCCGGAAGGCCTCCCGGATCTCCTTGGCATGGAACCCTTCCACATTACCAGCCTTTAGCCAGGTCTTCAGCCGCTCAAAAAACTCCCGGGTAGCCTTCGGTAGCTCATCGGCCTTGGCCAGAAGTACATCCCTTAGCAGCTTATTGGCCCAGCGGATATCCTCCAGGGTGGTCTCGATATAACGCTCACCGCTCTCCGGGTCCTCTTTTACTTCCCGCTGGTACTGGTGGTAAAAGGTGATGGTCTCGATTACGGCCAGGTAATGCGAGTTGGTCCGTAGCGGCTTAAAGACATATTCTGGGAGTTTCAGGTGTTCAGCGAAGGGATTTCGCACCTTGACAGGCTTCAGGACCGTCTGCATATCCTTAAAAAGCTCCTTTAGCTGGTTCTCCTGCCTGGTGTCGACCTTGCCGGCGGAGAGCCTTCGCTGGTACTCCATGATCTGCTCCTTGTGCCGACGACTGCCATCCAGGTAGATCAGCAGGGATCTATTGGCATTGTCCTCATACAGCCGCTCCCTGGTCGTGGTGCCAGCAAGGCAGATCGGACCTTCAACACGCAGGGTAATGGTCTTCAGGTTACCCTTGCTATCCTTGATGGGGATGGTCTTCGAGATCTTCTTCTTACTCTGCAGCTCACGTAGCGGATAAAGGACATTTTCCGCCCCGTCCATATCCTCGATAAGCACCAGCTTATGCTTGAGCTCTTTGCGGTCGAAGTAATAGAAAGCGTTCTCACTAAGGATGGTGATCTCCAGCTTGTCCTGCTCTGGGATCAGCTCTGCGATCTTCTCCTGCAGGTAGGTCTTGCCCGTACCCGAGGCTCCCAGGCTGATCACATGCAAAGGCTGTTCCCTTAACCGCGAGGTAAAGACCAGGTACATCAACAACCGATTATCGACTTCGCCGATCATGCCGGTCTTTCCGATATCCTCACTGGTGCGCTCCATCAGCTTATTCGAGCGCAGGTAGCGGATGGCCCGGCGCTGTTGCACCTCGGTCAGCTCCCGATTCTTCGGCTTTTGCTCCTTCATGCTCTCGATACGCTGCATACGGTACTGTTCCACCAGTTCAGTAAGCTCGGCCAGCAGCCTTCGGATCACATGAGCGCCCGCCTCCAACTGCTCGCTCGTTTTATTGATGAACTTCTCCAGGTAGTCCGTATGATACAGATCGATCGTATGGCGGATGCTGTGCAGCGGGCTGCGGGTATCCAGCCGACTGATCTTAACCGTGATTCGCAGCCGGTCCAACTGCTGCAGGTTGATACCACCCAGGATCACCACCTTCAGATCACCACTCTCATAGGTGATGTACTCCGGATTGCGGGTGTTCAGCTTGCCCATTGGTGGGTCTGCGGATTCCGGAGCAGCAGATTCAGTAACAGCAGATTCTTCCTTATCGCCAGTCAGGGCTCCTGGCTTGGCTGGCGAGCCACTCGACTCAGTTAAAAGAAAAAGCTTGCGGTTTTCCAGTCTGTGACTAAACATATCCTTTCCATAC
>CAZSBC010000215.1:0-3739 GCA_964605195.1 uncultured Spirochaetales bacterium
CTGTTGTCGTATCTGAGAGGGGAGCCTCCCCCTCAGCCATGCCGTTTGCCGCGATAAGGAATATTCCGGTTACCAGCAGAACTGCTGCCAGTACAATAATTGCTGCTTTCATAGCAAGCCTCCCATATACAGATAAGATAGTAATTTCCGGCATGAAAGGTAAGTAAAATTGTGAACATTATGGCAATGTATACCCTCCCTCAATGACAGGGATAGATCAGTGGGGTTCTCTGTGGTATTATTGAGCAACTCTCTGCAGCGCTGCTGCCGAAATAGGAAAAAACAGATGTCTGGAAAACGAAAAAGCATTGCGGCGGGAGCTGTCTTGATTCTGCTCCTCTCCCTTCTGCCCCTCTTTGGTGAACAGAATCATCAGCGCATGGTTTCCGTACACAGTCCGCTGTTCGATGCAGTGAAGACCCTCTATCTTGAAGCAGGGATTGCAGCGCCCTCAACTGCCGGGCCATGGTCGGAACTGCAGCTGCTGGGTATGCTGGAGCGGCTAGATTACGACGCGCTCTCTGAGACCGGACAACGCACCTATGACCGGGTGGAGAAGGACCTGCTTGCGACGCTGCCCTGGAATCTTGATAAGACTATCTCCATGGGGCTTGGTATTGACGGCACCTACGAGATATATACCCATACCGATCCCGTACACTTTGATGATGAATGGGACTGGGTATACGGCTATACGGAACGCTCCCCGGCGGCGCTGCTCTCTTTTGACTTCTCCATGCACTCCTGGATGTATACACATTCGGAGCTGGCATACAAGAAGAACAGATATGCCTATGATGAGGATACCCAGCAGGTCTCCTCCTCGCTGCTCTACCAACCAGAATTCTCAACCAGCATTTTCGATGTCCGGTACATCGATTTCGAGACACCCTACAGTGCCTATGTAGCACTGGGAGGCGAGGGCTGGAATGTACAGCTGGGACGTGATCTGCTCAGCTGGGGAAGCGGGAGAAGCGGCAACCTGATTATCGGGGATCATCTCGACTACCATGACTTCTTCTCATTCAAGTCATTTCACCCCAATTTTGATTATCAGTTCCTCACGGTATTCATTGATTATCCCGGATGGGATGAAACAGGAACCGATCCCCGCGGGGAGGTCCCCTCAGCCGGTGTAAAGGCCTTTCTCGCGCACAGGCTGGGGTTCCGCTTCTGGGAAATCTTCAGTCTGGCACTATCTGAAAATGTTATGTATCAGCATGACTTCTATGATCTGCGTTACTTCAATCCAGCCTATATCTTTCACAACTTCAACAACAGGGAGATGTTCAATGCCATTGCATCGCTGGAACTTGATGTTGCCCTCCTCCCGGGAGTTGCCCTCTACGGTCAGTTTGCCCTGGACCAGGCCCGGGCACCGAATGAGAACAGCTCCCAGCCGGATGCAATGGGGTACCTGGCTGGAGTTGACCTGACGCTCCCACTTTCCCGGGGATATCTGATTGGTGGTCTGGAGTTTGTCTACAACGATCCCTATCTCTACCAGCGCGATCTGATAGATTTCAAGATATCGCGCCGGCAGTTCACTGCCATCGGAGGCAGTTTCAGCACCTATCGCGATTTTCTGGGATACCGGTACGGCGGCGATGTGCAGGTCTTCGATATTCTGCTGGGATACAGGGAACCGATGACCGGGGAGCTGCTGTTCGGGTACAGGAGCATAGTCCATGGCGATATTACCATCGAGAGCGAGGTTGCAGGACCGGGGCAGTATGACACCCCGGAGGACCCGACTCCGCATGGTGATACCCCGGAGCTGCGTGATATCCTCTCACTTGAGGGTTCCCTTGATATTACCTCCCTGTTCAACTGGGAGAGCGCCGTTGATCTATCTGCACTGTTCGGCCTCTACTACATAACCGTGGAGAATGCCGGCAACCTCATCAGTGACCCTGTCTCCGACCTGCAGTTCGTTGCCGGTCTTACGATCTCGCTCTGATGAGTACCGGCGGCATATCAGCACGCCAGAGATGATGAGAGCCATCCCGCCCGGGATGGCTCTTCATATTGCAGGAAAGATGTGTTACTACAGCTGGTACCCGGCCCCTATGGTGATCTGGGTATCCGATACCGGGGCATTCGTGCTGAAATTGCCGGGATTGGTCTTGTGTATCCAGTCAAGCTGGGTGTATACCTTCAGGTTCTCAAGAATGGAGTAACTGCCCTTCAAGCCGATGGCAAGGGTATGCTCTACGGCATCCCTGGAATCGGAGGCGGGAAACTGGTTCCCGGTTGCAGGGGTGTCGGTGGGAGTCTCAATGAGGGATGGGTCATCGGGATCCATGCTGGACCCCTGGTCCCACAGCGTGTACATATCATGGGTGCCGTGCTGCATGTAGAAGAGGTTTCCCTCCACCTCAAAACTGTTGAACACTTTATATCCCGCATTGAGGTTCATCACAACCGCATCGTTGCCGTACTCGTACCCGAGAAAATCTTCCATGATCGAGATGTTGCCTGATGGGGTAAACTCCCTGATACCCACCACATAGTTGATCCCGTACTGTCCAGGTTCTTGGGAATAATTATTACTTACAATAATCGGATTATCATCTTCGTCATATCCAGCTATATAGTAATTATAACCAAAATCACGTATGTAGAGGTAGGGATCGGTCAGGGCCGCCTCGAAACCGCCGTAGAGGATTCCGTTTCCCAGGGGGAGCATGCCCCTGATGCCGCCGAGGAAACCGTAGGCCTCGGGATTGGTACCGGGACCTGCCGTCGGTTCTCCGGGAAGGGCAAATTCGTCAACTGCCATTTGTCCGTAGATGCTGAGGTTTTCCCAGGGGTTGATCTCTAGCTCCAGCCCGAGCATGGAGTTGGAGTTGCTGCGGATATAGAAATTGTGGTAGAGCATCAGCGGGTTGAGCATGCGGATATCAAAGGTATTCTCTTCAGACATGTACATCATGGATTCAGTAACGTTGAGATTGATGATATCGAGGATACGGAACTCCATCCGGTGGGCAATGAACATCCTGATGCCGTCAATGATCTGCTGCTGGCCATCAGGGTTTGCGATTGAACCGGAGGCTGCCTCAGTCTGTCCGCTGTAGCCGTAGTTGATCGGATGGGGGAAGGCCATGGCTATGGAGGTGAACTTGTAGGTGTCATGGTAGGTGGTGAACTTCAGGAAATCGTTGTACTGCATATGACCGCCGACAAGCAGGTTGCCCGTCTCCCCGCTGCCCCAGGCTACCCGGTCCCGGCCGAACTGGAGGTTCCAGTATTCGCCTCCTGCCGATACGAATGCCCGGTAGGGGATGTTGAAGTTGAGGTCTGTCAGCTGGTTCGGCGGTATGATGAAGACGTTAGTGGTGAAATCATGGTTGAATACGTAGGAAGTGTCATTCGTTCCATGGAACTGGTTGACTGCCACCGGGAGTTCGAAATAGCCGTAAAAATTATCGGCAGCCCAGCTTTCAAACGGTATGGTGAGAAAGGGAGCCCTAGCTTCGGAATCATAGATCCAGTCCTGTTCATCGGTAAAGAACCCCGGTTCATCGGTATTCGTGTGGATATAGCCCTCAAGGTTGATGTCCAGCCCGGTATAGGCTCCGAATGACGGGGACGGGATGAATCTGGGCTCTCTCTGCAGCTCCTCCGCAACATAGTCGTAGATATCCCTGCCCTGGGGTGAGAGGGTCGCGCGATTGATGCGTTCCAGCATCTTTGCCAGCTCATCGGCCGACCATGGGCCGGAAGATGATGGGGT
>CAZSBC010000216.1:0-3670 GCA_964605195.1 uncultured Spirochaetales bacterium
CAGCGGCAGCTTCTCAATCACCGATACGATCCCTCAGAAGCAGAACATCTCTACCCCTCACCGGGGCGCCGTCTGGTAATCTGTTATCATCTGATTGTTCAGGTTAATCGATCAGCCTTACCCGGGGGTAAGAGAGCAATCAACGACAATTACGTACCCCCGCATCAGACGAGCGTAAATGGGTAAAGCGATGGCTTTGCCCCTGATGATATCACCTGGGATGCCAAGCAACACCATCCAAACGTGAAATCCATTAGTTGGAAACGTTTTGTTATTCGGTATAGATCATATCAATTTTTACTATTGCATGCATATTACACATGGTAATGTGATCCATACATGTCAGGGATAATCATATTCCCCACCCGGGGTAATGTCCGACTCTTTTTATTGTAAACTGCCAATATTTCTCTTCAGCAGTTTACTGTTCGCCAATTTACCAGTACTCTCTAGGAACAATATGTATAAATAGAGTAACTGGAGTATGAACTGTATGAGCAAGGATCATGACATGCAAGAAAAGAGCTTTGAGGAGCTGCTGGAAAGCAGTATGACTGAGCCCCAGTATCTGGAGCCGGGGCAGCAGATAGAGGCTGAAATTGTCTCCATCTCCGGCGGCTGCATCTTCCTGCAGCTGGGCGGTAAGAGCGAAGGGCAGATAGATGCCGAGGAGTTGACCGACAGGGACGGCAACATTACAGTTAAGGTCGGCGACGTGATTACAGCCTACTTCCATGCTGCCAGGAATGGGGAGATGATCTTCACCACGAAGATCGGCGGGGACAAGGCCGATACCTCTGCCCTGGAAACCGCCTACACCAATAAGATTCCGGTAGAGGGAGTCATATCCAAAGAGATCAAGGGCGGGTATGAGATCATGATCGGGGAAACCAGGGCCTTCTGCCCCTACTCCCAGATTGCCCTACGACGGGTCGATAACCCCGAGGAGCTGATCGGAACGAAACAGAGCTTCAGGATCATTGAGTTCAAGGAGAACGGCCGTAACATCCTCGTATCACGGAAAGTCATCCAGGAAGAGGAGCGGGATGCCGAGATCGAAGCCCTCAAAGTCAGCCTGCATGAGGGGATGGATATCAGCGGCACCATCGTCTCCATCCAGTCGTTCGGGGCCTTTGTCGAACTCGGTGCCCTCCAGGGCCTGATCCCGATATCGGAGATCAGCAGGGAGCGGATAGAGGATATTAATTCAGCTCTTTCAGTTGGAGAGGAGGTCGAGGCCAGGATCATCAACCTCGACTGGGGCAGTGAGCGCATAACCCTCAGTATGAAGGCCCTGCTTGCCGATCCCTGGGACAGCATCCTTGAAACCTACAAACCCGGCCAGAAATGCAGTGGCACAGTTGCCCGGGTTACCGGCTTTGGTGCCTTCGTCACCCTGGAACCGGGTCTGGACGGCCTGATTCACATATCGGACCTCAACAGTGATTCCAGGAACAGGAACCGTGAGCATTCCGTGAAGCAGGGGGATACGATTACGGTAGTGATCAACAGCATCGATGTCGGGAGAAGAAGGCTTTCTCTGAAACCGGCATCCGCCGTTGAGGAGGACGCTGCATACCAGCAGTATATGGAGCCGGAAACCGATTCCTACAACCCCTTTGCCGACTTCTTCAAGAAGAACTCATCGGAGTAATAGCAGCTGGCTAAACCGGTTCTCTTCGGATGGTATTCTGAGGTCAGGAGAAGCGTACCGGGACGGGGCAGATTCAGGACGTGATTACTACATCTTTTTATCAGGAGTTCGCTCTTCAATGCTGCCTGTGCTTTCTCCTTGCCTGCAGCCTTGACATCCTCTCATAATGCGTCAGTGTTCCGCAGGGATAAAAAAATGTACTGGAATTTGGTGACGATTGGCATTTACAAGTTGACATATTGATCGTAACTCTATGCTCATCAAGTGCTGCGATCCGTTATATTAAGCAAGATTACAGAGGTACCAGGGGTATAAAGAAATCAAGGCTTCAATGCAGTGATCGGCACGACGCATACTCCATCAGGCCTGCGATACGCTGCGTTTGAGCGGCCGCAGATTACGCAAAGAGTAGTCGCCGGACGTTCGAATTTCTTGTTGACATTCAAGAGTTCTGCAGCGGCCTCGTCAATCTGGTGTGCCCCCAACTTAATCTCAAAGGCGGACCAGCTTCCGTCTGCAAGCTCCACTACTGCATCGATCTCAACATTTCTGTAGTCCTGGTAGTGAAAAATCTTTGCTCCGAACGACTGCGCATAGATCCTGAGGTCTCTCTCACATAAAGCCTCAAATAAGAATCCGAACGTCCTCAGGTCACCAATCAGCCGATGCTCATCGGTGATACCCAATAGTGAACATGCTAAAGATGGATCGACGAAATGGCGTTTCTCTGCCTGCTTTATGCGAAGAGAAGACCGTAAAGCTGTTGCAAACGGCTTTTGGTTCTCAATGATGAACAGCCTCGCGAAGATATTCAGGTAATCAGCAATGGTATCCTCATCAATTGTCGAATGTTCCACTCCCTGCATGTCACTTTTCAGACGTGCCATGGCTGCTGTAGTGCTCTCGTTGCGTGCAAGTGATCGAAGCAGAAGTCGCAACTTCGCTTCATCGCGCACTTTTTCATCCACTATAGGCACATCGTCGGTCACCAGATTGTGCAGATACTGTGCCGGAACTGTAACTGCATCTTCCGTAGACAATCCCAGGCTGCCAGGCCAGCCTCCTCTCAGGATGAATGCTGCCAGAGAATGAAGACTAACCTCACCTGTAATAACATTCTCAAGAGTTCCGCTGCACAGCTTTTTCAATGACACTTTTCCGGAGGAATTACTCGACTCGAACAATGACATGGGCATCATTCGCAGCCGGGCTATACGTCCGGTGCCGCTATGCATGATTCCCTTGTGCAAAGGGGTGGCGCTGCCGGTTAGGATGAACTGTCCTCTTATGGTGGACTGGTCGACGGTGAACCTCACCGCATCCCATAGTGACGGTACTTCCTGCCATTCATCTATCAGACGGGGTTGCGCTCCCTGGAGGACCATGGACGGATCGATCTGCGCAAGCTGCCTGTTCTGGAAATTCCCAGCTGGGTCACCAACAAGGAAATCACTTTTGGAGTGCTTCTGCGCAGTCCAGGTCTTTCCACACCACTTGGGGCCCTCAATGCAGACGGACCCGAATGCCCGAAGATGCTGTTCGACAGCTGAGTCTATGATGCGTGGTAGATAGGCGTTGTTCTCCATGGATGGTCTCCTGCCCAAAGAATACTCCATTCGGTTAAATTTAACAATATTATTCGGTGATATTTATTAATATCAATCGGCCAAATGTATTAATAGTATTCGGTTATATTATTAAGTCCGTTATTTCAACTCCGCGATATCTGCTGCATCCTGCAACCGGTTTGCTGCCCGCTTGTTTTCAATCAAATATCTCAGGCTGATAATATGCAGCGTAAGACCTTCGATTGTCTCGGTAATCCTGTCTGACCAGGCGTCGGGGAAAGTGACACCATCAATTGCTGTGAGTATATCAATGCGTAAAGGGGGATACCCCAGTTGAATGACATGATCCCTTTTTGTCAGGTCGTCCGTGGATATTCCAAGCTGCTCAAACCCGAACTCAGCTAGGCACTGTACGAGTAACCGGGCATTTTCAGCTGTTGTGGAGACA
>CAZSBC010000217.1:0-3585 GCA_964605195.1 uncultured Spirochaetales bacterium
ATCCAGGTATCCCACCATTTCAGGTACCTTTTTGAGGGGAATCCGGTATTCGCTGTTAATCTCTTACTCTCACTCTTACTGTCTTCAGCACTATCTCTCATAACCCCGGGAGTGGTACCGAAATAGCGCTTGAACTGCCTGTAGAAGTTGGGCACATCCAGGTATCCCACCATTTCAGGTACCTTTTTGAGGGGAATCCGGTATTCGGTGATAAGCTGCCTGGCCTTCTCCATCCTGGTTCTGGTAACATACTCGGTAAAGGTGCAGTCGAGCTCCTTCCGGAAGAGCGCGCTGAGGTACTCCTTGCTGAGTGAGAATGTGCCGGCAAGCTCATCCAGTGTCAGTGTCTGCTGGTAATGAGCATCGATAAAGGCGCAAATCGGACGGATATCGATCCGCTGCCTTCTCTGGTGCTCCTGAACTCTGGATGCTATGAGGTCCTCAATGATCAGCAGATAGTGGGTAAGCATCTCTGCTGCGGTCTTCTGTTCACCGACTGCAAATGATATTCTGTAGGGCTGGAAAGTGGGGTCCTCCTCACCCGGCCCCCTGATGATCTCCTCCTCAATAAGGGCATGCAGGTCATGATTGATCTTGACCAGGAGAGCAAGTCGCTTATCATTGCTGCACTGGGAGAAGAGCGTTCCGATCTGTTCCAGGGCATGCTCAACGCCCTGTGACGAGAGGCTGTTGAGGGATTTCCGGGCTGCATCCCTGGCATTCTGATACTGCTGCAGCCAATCTTTATCGACTCCGTGGAGCAGCGAGGGGGCTGTACCGATGTTATCTGCCTGATACTCCAGCTTGATGGCCTCTATGCATGCTGCCAGGGTCCTGTGCAGCTCCTGCTCCTTGATCGGCTTCAGCAGGTAGTCAACGGCATGGCTGGTCAGGGCCTGGCGGGTATAGGTATAATCAGCGTAGCCGCTGACCACAATCACTTTTGGCTTGAGTGGAACGCTCTCAAGCTCCTGCAGCATCCGGGCACCATCAAGGCCAGGCATTTTCATGTCGGTAATGATAATCTGGGGCTGCAGCTGGCGTATGCATTCAAGTCCTGAATGGCCGTCTGAGGCTTCCCCGACAATCCGGCAATGCAGCTCCCGCCACTTCCCCATACGCTTGATCGTATCACGGGTCCAAGCCTCATCATCAATGATTACTACCCTGATCTCATTCATGCCTGCTCCGTTTTGAGAAGTGCATATGCACCTCCGTCCACTGCCCCGCTCTGCTGTCGATCTCCAGACCGTCGTCATCTGAGAAGGTCAATCGAATCCGGTCATGGACATTAACCAGTCCGATACTTCCCTCCATACCAACGCCTCCACCGGCAATCACCGTATCGTCGGCATACCGTTCCTGCAGCATACTGTTAAGCTCCCTGACCCTCTCGTGGGTCATCCCAACCCCATTATCCCTGATGATCACATGCACCTTCTCCGCTTCATCAACGTAAGCCGTAATCGAGAGTTTCCACAAGCCGCTCATGGTTGAGAAACCATGGGAGAATGAGTTTTCCACTATCGGCTGGATGAGCAGACGGGGGATGCGGCAGACTTTCGCGTCATGATCCAAGTTGATATCCACGGAAAAGCGTTCCGCGAACCGCTGCTTCTGGATGAGGAAATAGTTTTCCAGATGGGCAATCTCATCCTCAATCGTAACGAAGTCGTTCTCATAATCCATCGAGTACCGGAGCAGGTCACTGAGTGCGGAAGATATTGTATAGACGGCAGGATTCTCCCCAGCCAGGGATATGCTGCCTATCAGCTGCAGCGTGTTATGGAGAAAATGCGGATTTATCTGCGCCTGCAGGGCATGTATCTGGGCATTCTTGGCCTGCAGTCTGAAAACATACTCACTCCGGATGAGCTGGCGAATCTTTTCGACAAAGAGGGAGATGTGATGCTCCAGCACACGGACCTCATCGCCAGTGTCATCCTCCTTCTCCAGGATAAGGCGCTGCATCTGGATATTCTTCACACGTTCGGCAAGCCGTTCAACCGGCCTGCTTATTACCCGCGACAGGAAGGCTGAAAGCAGCACGGCCCCGACCAGGCTCAGCAGCCCGACAGCTATTCCTGTATATATGGTCGGCATCACGCTCTTCACTATCTCATTCCGGGGGATTATCGTAACTATTGACAGTTTGGTATCGGGGGTATAGGTGGAAAAGAGGATATCACCCCCAGTCTCACCATACCGTACCTCCTGGTTCCTGGCTGTTTCCGGCTGGTCGATCCCCGCCAGCTTCTCACGCACACTGTCCATAGAAAGCTCAGCCGCACCGAGTGAGACGAGCAGCTCCATCTCGTCATTGAGAATTACGACGGCTGCTTTATCGAACAGGCTGATACTGCTGATGATGTCATTGAAAATAACCGGTTTGATCCCTGCTGTCTGCTGTGCCAGCAGCTGCCTGTCCTCGAAGCGATGGATGTTGTGCACGGCTTTCAGGCTGTCTCCTGTGTACTTGAAAAAGAGATTGGTCTGCAGGGATTCGGGACGTGGAAAGGGCAGCTGCGCAGCACCGTCCCCCATCACCACCCCGGCCCGCTCAGCCAGCACCGAGGTTCCTGCTCCCTGCACGTGAAGGTCCAGGGAACTGAGAAAGCTGCTTCTGTTCAAATGGCTGACAAGCATCTCCCTGATAACCGAGCGCTGCAGGAGGGTCTCGTTCCCGTTGTACCAGTCAATCACTGCCTCCTTATACTCCGGATCAAACTCCATGGCATAGAAGAGATTCTTCATTTCATCGGCAAACTGCTGCAGCTGCTCATGCGCCCAGTTCATCCCCTGGGAATTGAACTGGATGGTATCCGCATACATGCCTCTATAGGTATTTACCGAGGCTATTGCAGTGATGAGCATGGTAGGAATGATCGATACAGCCAGCATGATGAGAAACAGTCGTCGTCGCATGGATATGGAAACTCTACGCTTTTTCATCATCACTCCAACATACAGTAAATCCAGGAGGCAAATACCGAACACCTTAAGGCCCAGGACGCTCCCTCTCTATCCTACCAGCAGTTGCAGGAGATGGGAAGCGGGAATTGTGCGGGAAAAGCAGGCAGCAGCGTCATGCGGCAGAAACAAACGTGCAAGTGTCGCCAGTAATACGCAAAGCAGCAAATACGGGAATGTATCCCTCCATGGATGGATTGATAACATGAAGAAACTGTGATACTATACAGACCAGATCTGGTCTGGTCTTTACTTATCCAGGCTAAGGGAGAGCGACTGTATGACTGTAGAAACCATCACTGAGGCAAAGGCCCAGTTATCATATCTGGTAAGCGCTGTCGAGAAGGGCGAGGAAGTGATCATCAAACGGGCAGGAAAACCTGTAGCTGTGCTGAGCAAGTATGATGAAGGCAGAATACGGCGTAAACCGGGGGCTTTCCAGGGTAAGATAGTGATTCATGATGATTTTGATCTGCTCCCGCAGGACCTCATGGAGGCTTTCGGTATGGTTGGGGAGAATGAGCCTGCATACAAGCCGCACAGGTCACGGGAGGGTGGTGATGAATCTTCTTCTTGACACCCATATCATTCTCTGGTGGCTGGATAACAGTCCAC
>CAZSBC010000218.1:0-3445 GCA_964605195.1 uncultured Spirochaetales bacterium
AAACCTTCAAATCCTGGGCTTATTGACGCGTTTTTACTTTTATGCGATTGCCCTGACCATCCGGTGGTGCAGAATCATGTTATCGGGTACAATACCAGAGTATATGCAGGGAGGGTATCAATGATTTACAGAACCTACGGGAAAGCGGGTGACCGGACTTCCGCCCTTGGTTTCGGTGGGATGCGTTTCACCAACCCAATGGACACTGACGGAGAAGCCGCCATTGTCTACCATGCCTTCGAGCAGGGAATCACCTACTTCGATACAGCACCGGGATACTGCCAGGACCAGTCGGAGATCATCATGGGGACGGCAATCAGGGAGATGCAGAAGGGGGAGTGTCCCTTTACCATCTCGACGAAATCTATGCTCTCAGACGGTTCGAAAATGCGCCGGGAGCTGGAGCGGTCGCTGAAGCGGCTCAATGTCGAAACAATAGATTACTACCACTGCTGGTGCCTCCTTACCCTCGATGACTGGGAGCGACGGAAGCGTGGGGGGGCCGTGGCAGAGATGCTCAGGGCACGAGACGAAGGACTGATCCGCCACCCGGTCTTCTCCACCCATCTGCATGGCAGCGATATCAGGAAGGTGATCGAGGAGGGCTGGTTCGAGGGGGTCACCCTCGGGTACTCAGCCATAAACTCCTCCTTCCGGCAGGAGGGGCTTGAAGCTGCCGCCAGACATGGTCTGGGAGTTGTGGTGATGAACCCTCTCGGAGGGGGGTTGATTCCTGCCAACGAATCGGTATTCGGCTTCCTCAGGATTCGCGAAGAGCAGAGTATCGTCGACGCTGCCCTGCACTATCTCTTCAGCGACCCCCGCATCACCGTCACCCTGGTCGGTTTCAGCAGCAGGGAGGAGATCGATGCCGCGGTACATGCCGCCGATACCTTCATTCCCTACACCGAAGAGCAGAGCGCCGCGATCCAGAGCAGATACGGGATTGAGTTCGATACCTTCTGCACATCATGCAAGTACTGCAATGTCTGTCCCGAGGATATTCCAGTCTGGGCATTCATGGAGACGCATAACCACTACCGGCTGAAAGAGGGAGAGTCCATACGCAACCGGCTGAAGTTCCACTGGTCAACCGATATGGATGTCCTGGAGCGGTGCACCTCCTGCCGGCAGTGCGAAGAGGCCTGTACCCAGCACCTTCCGATTCTTCAGCGTTTTGAGGAGCTGCAGTCCGGATACCGCGTTCAGGAGCAGCAGCGAAGGCAGGCAAAAGAAGACTCCTGAAGATATGCCGTTCAGTGTCCCCGATGCGGCTGACTGTACATCTGCTGCCTTTCGCGCATCTGGCGTGCCTGAAAACCATCCATCAGCTTCCGGAAACGCTGATCGGCATAGGCAAAGAATATGCGGTAGGATTCGCAGAAGTGGTTGAACCGCTTGTCCCGGGGATCCCGAATGCGATCCTTGATGCACCCTCCCCGGCAGAAGTGCAGCCAGGGGCACTTCAAACACTTGGCCGGCAGTCTGGCCTTCATCTCTCCGAAGAGATTCTGCCGCTTTGAGTTAAGGAGTTCCACAGGATCATCCTCCAGGATGTTCCCAAGGTGCCAAGCATCCTCCACGAAGAAATCACATGAATAGATCGACCCGTCATGCTCGATAACCAGATAGTCGCCGCAGGTGCGCCTGACGGTGCACTCGGGCGGGGTCATGCCGAGGTAGATGTGGGAGAAGGTATCGAACAGCCGTACCGAAGTGGTCGCGTACCCGTCGACGAAATCCGCCTCCCAGAGATCGAAGATGCGGCAGAGAAACTCCCCGTAATCCTTTCCCGTTACCGAGAAGGGGGCTGCTTCCCGGGGGTTCTCCGGGTTGGTCTCCACACAGGGGATGAACTGCTGGTAGTGGAACCCGAGTTCCTTGAGATAGGTGTATATCTCATCGGGGTACTGCACCGAATAGTCGTTCACCACGGTCAGGGCATTGACCTCGACCTCCTTCTCAAGGAGCAATCGGGCTACTGTTTCCACCCGGCTGTGGGTACCGCGCCCGCCGTGGTCGTTCCGGTAATGGTCGTGGATATGCTCAGGCCCGTCTATCGAGAGCCCCACAAGAAACTTGTAGCTGGAAAGGAAGTCAGCCCACTGCTCATTGAGCAGCAGCCCGTTGGTCTGCAGGCTGTTGCTGACAAGCTGTCCCCGGCCGAACTCCTTCTGGTACTCCACGGCCTTCCTGTAGAAGTCGAGCCCCATCAGGGTGGGCTCCCCTCCCTGCCAACCGAAGCCGAACTGCCGGGCGGAGGAGGAGAGGCACTTCCTCGTCATCTCCCGGAGGGTCTCCTCGCTCATGTGGGAATGGGTATCATCGAAGTACTCCTGCTTCTCATAGTAGAAGCAGTACGCACAGGCCATATTGCAGTCCGGGCCGGCCGGCTTGACCAGCGCGAAGGTGAATGGTGTCTTGTCCATGCTGCCACTATACGGTAAATAGGAGGAAATGTCACTCTTTGCGCCGCTCCAGTTTCATGCAGTTGCATCCCGCAGGGAGTGCTGATACTATTGAGGCCATGCTGAGACGAGTGCTGCTGATGTTCATGATTATCTCCATACTGCCCTTTGCGACTGCTGCCGAGCCATACCAGGAGGGTATCGCCTCATGGTATGCCGGTGAGTTTGACGGTAGGCTCACTGCCAACGGGGAGACCTACGATGCCGACGGGATATCGGCTGCCCACAAAGAGCTTCCCTTTGGTACTATCGTGCGTGTTACCAATACAGGTAACAATCTGTTTCTCGATGTCCGGATCAATGACCGCGGACCCTTTGTCGAGGGACGTATCATCGACCTCTCCCGGGGAGCGGCGACGGCACTGGGGATGGTGGAGGCCGGCATTGCGCCGGTGACCCTTGAGATACTCTACCTGCCCGAACAGCCCGAGTCGGCCTACCGGCGTCCCGGCGATACCGGCTGGGTACAGCTGCAGGTCGGTGCATTTGCCGACCCCTTCACGGTACTCGAATGCTACTTCCTGCTGAAAAAGCAGCCCTACCCTGTCGATATCGAGGAGACGGAAAACGGCCTCTATCGCCTGCTGCTGCGGCATATCCCCTACAATGAGCATGAGCAGTTCCTCACGGATCTCGCTTCGATGGGTTTCACCAGCCCCCTGATCCTCAGTGACGAACCGTCAGACTGAAAGGCGGTCATCCGTAAAAAAAGATATTTCTCCCTGAAGAGCCCTTGACAATATACAAATATAGCATTACTGTTTATATACGTTATGTACAGTAATAACTTTAACTACACTTAACAGGGAGTCATAATGCACATAGCAGTATCGAATGCCTCAACCGACCCGATTTATGAGCAGATAGCCAGGCAGATCCGGACCCAGATTCTTGACGGAAGGCTGGAGCCGGGAGCCCTGCTGCCATCCATCCGCGCCCTCGCAAGGGAGCTGCAGGTCAGTGTCATAACCACCAAG
>CAZSBC010000219.1:0-3432 GCA_964605195.1 uncultured Spirochaetales bacterium
TCACCCTGTAGGGGAGCAGTCGCGCTAATCTGTTACCTTTTTGGGGGTCAGATCACTTTATCAGTATAACTATTGGAAATCAAGGAGTTTTTTATGGCATTTACCATACCATTGGGGAGCACCCCACCTGCATTCAACCTTCCTGCAACCGACGGGAAGCGGTATAAGCTTGAGGATTTTTCGGACAGCCGATTCCTGGTAATCTTCTTTACCTGCAACCATTGTCCCTATGTGCTTGGTTCGGATGAGCATACCAGGGCCATTGCCGATGACTTCGCAGAACGTGGAGTCACCTTTGTCGGCATAAACTCAAATTCGGCCAACACCTATGCCGATGATGATTTTCCCCATATGGTTGCCAGGATGGAGGAGTGTAACTTCCCCTGGAAATATCTGCATGATGATTCTCAGGCAATTGCCCGGGCCTTCGGGGCCCTGCGGACACCGCACTTCTTTCTCTTTGATGAGAAACGTGAACTGGTATATACGGGACGTTCACTCGATAATCCGAAAGATCCCGACAAGGCAGCGACCCATGAACTGCGGGATGCCCTTGAGGCCCTGGTTGACGGCCGGCCGGTACCGGTTCCTGTCACCAATCCCATCGGCTGCAATGTGAAGTGGGACGGTATGGATGCCCACTGGATGCCGGCAGATGCCTGTGACCTGGTGTGATTACTGCAGCGGCCTAAAACAGCAGGTTGTCTGACAGCTCTTCCAGTTTTGTCTGCAGCAGTCCGGTGAACTGCACGAGGGATTCCTTGCGGGATGTTCCGGTCAGGAAGTGCTGGTCCGCATCGATAGGATCTCCCGGCACTATATAGGCCTGTACCTTTTTCGGTGAGAAGCGGGTGCTGATATCACCGCCCTGCAGGCGGTTGATGATATCAAGGATATTCAGGGCGTACTCGCAGTAACGCTGTTCCTGGCAGCCGGGATATATATACCCCGGATCAATGTATTCGAGGATATCGACGATCTGGGAGTGGCGCAGGTATATTGCTGCCTTGAGCGCCCTGAAATCGGCCCAGTTGCGCTTCAGGGCTGTCTGGGATCTGGGATCATGGTCATCAGGATAGAGGCAGTCTACTCCCGCGTACCGTATCCTGAACAATCTGTCTAGCCACGTGCCTGCAGGATGGATTCCGATCATTGATTCTGCCGAATGGAGAGCTGTCTCGCAGATCAGCGCAATCCGCTGCCGGAGGCTCCCGATACTCTGTGATTGGGTCGAAGAGTCCCTGTACGCTGCAGGCAGTGAGTAGAACTCCTCCAGCAGTTGCAGGGTCCTGTCGGTTGCTTCTATCAACCGGTTGACGATTTCCCTGCCGTCACGGCAGGGTTTCCCTGAAAGGGGGATCCCGGTTGCCTGCTCCCAACGTTGCAGCACCTTCCCCACGAAACTGCCGGCGTTCCGCGAGTACCGATAGCCGATTGCCACGGGAAGTACCTGGACATGTTGGCCGGCCTCCATTCCCCAGCGGGCAAGGGATGCGGTGCCGTTGGCAAGGGGGAATGTGCGGTACATGTGGTAGGTGACCTGACCTTCCGGTGCAAGTGAGATGGGGAACATGCCTGCGGTGATCTCCTCTTTGAGGATCGACAGGCCCTCTTTGTTCGATCTGCCGTTTACGATGGGAATATTGCCGATGCGCGGGAACAGCCATGCGGCCGCAGCCCCTGCCCAGTTGAGTACATCTTTTCCGTAGAGGAAGCGGACATGGGGAGTGGTGCGGAGCCGCAGGGCTCTGCTGTTCCCCGCTTTCCCAAGCAGTTTGCTGACGGCATAAAGCAGGACCGGTGCATCCATCCTGGCTGCATGGCGGAAGGCGATGATAAGCCGTTTCTCGCCGTTTTCGAATGCCCGAAAGCTGCTGATCAGCGATTCGGGATGCTGCAGAACAACAGAGCTGACTCCCTCAACGATTCTCAGGTACAACCGGCCGGCCAGGCGCATGAAGTGGAATGCTCCCCTGGAAAAGTTGGGTTCAACAAATCCACGGCCCCTGACGGGGCGTTGTACCTTAAGAAATTTCCTGCCGGTCCGGATCATGGGGCCTCGGCAAGCATGCGGTCATAGTATGCCCTGGTGATGGGATACGATGCCAGGATTATGATACCGGCGGCGTAGAAGAGCACCGGGATCGGGCCGCAGATCAGTTTTATGCCGGTTACGGTGATTCGTTGCGGAACGGCACCGGCTTCATAGTTGAACAGGAACAGCAGCCAGCCGTTCAGGGCCAGTGCAAAGGCCTGTCCGATCTTGCTCATGAAGGTCCACATGCTGCTGAAGGCTCCCTCTCTGCGCAGCCCGCTGTTGTGGATTGCGTCGTACTCAACAATATCAGGCAGGATTGCGTGGGGGATGACATAGTGCGTAGAGAGCCCAATCCCCCCGAAAGCCATGACTGCAAAGGAGAAGTTCGGTCCAAGCTGCTCACTTTGGAGCGCAAAGAGCAGCACGGAAAAGCTCATGATGATCATGCCGATGCTGTAACTCCACTTCTTTCCGATACGCTTTGATATACGGACCCATACAGGGATGAAGATGAGGCTGAAGGTGAGGAGAAAGAGCAGAGCAATCTGGAAAAGTCCTTCATCAAGAAATATGTACTTGAAATAGAAGACCAGGGCTCCCTGGATCATAGTTGTCCCGGTAATGAAGAGCGTCCAGGGAATCAGGGCCTTGAGGAACACCTTTATCCCGAGGACTTCAATGTAGGTTCTGAAGAACCCTGCGCCTTCTCCCGCTCCCGGTGCTCAGGCTCCCGGATTGCCCAGATGGTTATCATGGCCGATACCAGCATGATACCACCCATGATGCTCCCCATAACGGACCATCCGGTACGCTGGCTGGCGAAGAGCCCGATAATCGGCATGACTGCGCCGGCTCCGAGGAACGTTCCAACTACAGCGAAGCTCATGCGGTAACCGGTCAATGCTGTCCGTTGGTCGAAATCCTTCGTTATCTCCGGGAGCATGGCGGCATAGGGAATATTTACCAGTGTATAGGCAGTATTCAGAAGACAGAAGTAAAAGGTCATCAGCAGAAAGAGCGAGTTCTGGTTATCCAACCCGGGATTTGTGAACATCAGGAACATGGCAAATGTCGCTGTTACGGCACCAACGAACATATACGGGCGTCTTCGTCCCCATCGTGACCTGGTTCTGTCTGAGAAGTAGCCTGTCAGAGGATCAGTTACCGCATCCCATATTTTACCGATCATCAATACCGTGCCGGCAAGGGCTGCCGAAAGCTCGACAATATCGGTGAGGTAGTAGAGCAGATAGAAGCCGATGATTGTGAAGAAGAGATTTCCGCCGAGATCGCCTACGCCGTAACCGAATCGAATACGTCCGCTCAGTCTGTTCATAGCCAGGGCAATCGCATAAAAGTAAAAACGCGTCAATAAGCCCAGGATTTGAAGGTTT
>CAZSBC010000220.1:0-3376 GCA_964605195.1 uncultured Spirochaetales bacterium
GGTACTCCCCGAGCCCCTTGATATCTTCGGGCTTGCCATCCGTGAGGATGAAATCGATGAAGGGGGAGTCCTCGGGGGTGCTCCGTACGTGGGCATCGAGAAGCAGCACGTGCTCATCCTGCCGGCCGAAGACTGTCGCGAGGTTCAGCGCCGCGGTGCTCTTGCCTTCCCGGTGCACTGTGCTGGTGATCAGGTATACTGCGGCGGCATCCCTGGGTGCCGGCCGCAGGGAGTGGGCCAGCATCCGGTAGCGCTCGATCTGCAATGAAACAGCACCGTCGGCCGGAAGCAGCTTCGCTGTGTCCATTTCATGGGGGAATTCGCAGAGCGGATGGTACTGGATTTTCTGGAAGGCATCGCCGCTGGACTTGAGCCGGGTATCGAAAACAATGATGACGAGCAGGATGGTGAATCCCAGGATCCCTATCAGCGCCGCAGCCGCTATTGCTATGAGCTTCTTGTTTGAATCCATCGGGTAGAGGGGGATCTCTGCGTCTGAGATGACAGCAAAGTCCGAATAGGACTCATCCGAGATGAGCCGGAGCTTGCTTAGGACCTTCTCAAGGCCGCGGACTTCGGCCTCCAGGGAGGCCGCCAGGCCGGTCAGGACCGAATAGCGCTGCCGCTTTTCCGGCATGTCGCGGTACTGCTCCTGCAGGGCCCCATACCGGAGCAGGTCAGATTCATAGGAGCTCTCGGCTTCAATAAGCAGCAGCTCCTTTTCCAGCAGCCTGCTCTGCGTCAGCTTGATGAAGTCCGAGATCGCCGTATCATCCGTATAGTCAAAGTACATGTCAACGGAGCTCTCCTCTACAGTTATGCTCCGGTTCCGTATGCCCTTGGCTGAAAGGAGATTTTCCCGGATACGCGCGATCTGCTTTGTCAGGCTGTCTATATCCTGCTGTTTCGCCGGCAGCTGCAGCTCAAGGTCGACAAGCTCCCCGGCTACCTTCTGGCTCTCGATTTCAATATCCTTGATGCTGTACTCGGTGATGAAGTTGGTGAACTCCGACCTGGCTACCTTCAGCTCCGCTAAGGACTGGTCGTACTGCAGCTGCAGGCTGTTCAGCTGTTCCAGCAGGTTCGCACGAATCATGCGGTCGGATGAGGCAAGGAAGACATCCCTGAGCGTGTTTGCGATAGCATAGGCGGTTTCGGCCGATTCGGAGACAGCTTCGATGAAGAGCAGGTTGGAATCGGAGACGATATATACATCAATCGATGTTCCCAGCTGGTCCAGAGTCATGTCAAGTTCCAGCCTCTTCCTGACCTCCTCAAGATTTGGTGTTGTCTTGACCATATTCTTCTGGTTTACCAGCGGATCACTGTTTGCACTTGATTTTATCAGCCCCGCGTTCTGTTCATAGGTTAGCTCAGTGCCCTCTCCCACGCTCTGGTATATCCTGAAGGAGTCGGCAACAAGCGACTCGATAGGCTGATAATAGAGTGCCGTGGTAGCGCGATATTTCTGTGTCCCGAAATAGAGCGCCGACCCTGTGCCGATGCCCGCGGCAATCACGGCAATGATGATCAGCCACACCTTCTTGATGATCAGGGACTTCACAACTGTCTTCAACTCCAGCGGGATTCTGAACTCTTTTCCCGGATTTTCCTCTTTCGATCCCATAGACTATCTCCTCCGCAGTCGGTCCTTTAGCTGTTGCTTTATGCCCCTGTCAACAAAACATATCCAGAAGACACCAATATAGAGTATGATACCCGGCAGCGCCTTTAAAATCAAATCAGGCAGGGAGCGTACCGGGAAATAGTGCTTCAGCAGGAACCCTGCCGCCAGCAGCACCGGCATCGGCAGGATTGCCGGCAGGAACACTCCCGTGACGTACCGGGTATATGTAAACTGATAGACAGCTGCCGCTTTTCGCAGCATGAGAATGACATTGTTGATGACGCTCGAGCTCAGCGTGCCGACCGCGATTCCCGTGAGCCCGAAGGGACGCACCAGCAGCAGGCTGATACCGATGTTCACCACTATGGAGGATACCGATATCTTTGCCGTGTAGGTGTGGTATCCGGTCATGGTCAGGACATTGGCGGCTATGAGCTCGGGAACGGAGAGCATGAAGGCCGTTATCAGCAGCATGAGGGGAACGGCAGCAGAGAGAAACGATTCGCCGACCCAGAGTACAAGCAGATCGCTGCCGAATACATATACGGATCCGGCAATGAGAGTTCCCGTGGCCGTGACATACCTCGAAACATCGATCAGCAGAAAACGGATGGATGCATCGTCCCGGCTCTCCTTCAGCTCCGATATCAGGGGTGTCAGCACGTTGACAAGCTGCTTGGTCAGCAGCAGGGAGTACTCGGTGATCTTGATGGCAACCCCGTAGATCCCGACAAGGGTGAGGTTCAGCGCAACCTGGATGATGATTGCGTCAGTATTGAAGAGCACGAGGCCTGCAATGGTGGTGATGAAGGAGTAGATGCTGAAGGAGAGTGATTCCCGCAGATACTTCCTGCTGAAAAGAGAGAAGGAAATCCTCAGCCCCTCCACATGCCGGAGGGCGTGCAGGAGATAGAGGATGTTCTCAATGAGGAACGCTCCGCAGTTTATGATCGCCAGGGTGACGATGCCCCAGCCCCCGGCAAGCATCAGCCAGGCCGAACCGGCATAGAGCAGGGTCCCCACCGTCTGGATGATATTTATCCTGGCTATCCGCTGCTCGCCGAACAGCACGCCCTTGAACAGGCTCAGGGGAACCTGGATTACCAGTGACCTGATACCGAGAATCAGCAGCACCAGTACCGCGGGGCGTGAGAGGGCGTCGGGGATCGAGAAGAGGCGCGGATAGAAGAGGGAGAAGCCGGCAAGGGCAAGCATGCCCACTGCAGCGATTGTCACATAGAGCAGGAAGACCGTGCTGAGGATGCCGTTGCGGTGGGTGAAATCCTTGTGCACAACCGCTTCCCCGGTCCACTTCACCACCCCGAGCCCGAACCCGAAATCCAGCAGGGAGAAGAAGCCGATGATGGAAAAGCTGAGGGTCCACAGCCCGTAGATATCCTCACCAAGTTTCCTGATGATGAACGGTATCAGCAGGAAGGTAACCACCATGGTGATGAAGAATATCGGGTTGGTGAAACTGGTGGTTCTTCGCCAACGGAAAAACAGTAAAACCTTTACATTCCTGGTTTCCAACAACACAGATTTGGATGGTTTGCAGGTGCTCGAATATTATAAAAAACGCTGGGCTATTGAGGTATTCTATAGGGATTGTAAACAGCATTTGGGAATGGGCGAGTATCAGGTAAGACGACTTGACGCTGTAGTTATACACCTACACCTCGTTGTTCTTGCTTATACCCTCCTAAAAAATGTATGGTGCAATCCTTCTTTTACCATTCTTTTGAATGG
>CAZSBC010000221.1:0-1748 GCA_964605195.1 uncultured Spirochaetales bacterium
AGATACCTCAGGGGAGCCGCTGCTGATTGATCCGGCAGTGTACTACGGGCATCATGAGGTTGATATTGCCATGACAGAGCTCTTCGGCCGGTTCCCGTCCGCGTTTTACTCCGGCTATGCCGAGCTGCTACCGCTAGATCCGGGATACCCGGATAGAAGGGATTTGTATAACCTCTACCATATGCTCAATCATCTCAATATGTTTGGACGCTCCTATGAAGCCTCAGTCCGGGCAATTGCTGAATACTATCTGTAATATTCATACATACTATGAAATTTCACTTGCACACCAATCTAAAGTAAAGTAGAGTAAGTATATATACAGTTTGTATATGAGAGGTTGAGAATGAGGAGAGAACGATGAAACATAATCCGGAACCATGGCAGGTTCTGCAGAAATTCAAGGAAGAATTTTTCCAGGGTGAATGGCCGACACTTGTTGAGCTGTTCAATATCACCACTTCACAGTATCCTGATAACAGCTGCTTTACCGCATACTCACCGGAGTATATCTCTTTCACCTACCGTGAAGCACAACAGGCAATCATTGAAGTTTCGAACTATCTGGTCAAGCAGGGCGTGAAAGCCGGAGACAAGGTTGCCGTGACCGGCAAGAACAGTCCGGAATGGAGCATTGCCTACCTTGCCACTCTCTATGCCGGGGCTACCGTGATTCCGCTCGATTACCAGCTGCATGTTGAGGAGATAGATTATCTCATGAAGTTCTCCGGAGTGGAGGTCCTCTTTGTTGATGAAGAGCGCTATGATCTGCAGGATGCTGACGGCGGGGTGGGGCTTAAGGAGAAAATTTCACTCTCCCCGGCCAAGGATAACTACATACTATCGCTCCGTGACAGTGAATTCACTGATCGAAAGCTGCCCTCCGAAGAGGACCTGGCCGTCATTCTTTACACCTCGGGAACTACCGGGAATCCCAAGGGGGTTATGCTCACCCATGCCAATATGGTTGCAGACTGCTTTCTCGCCCAGGGTGTGATGAACCTCTATCCCAGTGACGTATTCTATGCGCTGCTGCCGATACACCACTCCTATACCATGCTGGCGGTATTCATTGAGGCAATTTCTGTCGGTGCCGAGATAGTGTTCGGTAAGAAGCTGGTGGTAAAGCAGATCCTGCATGAGCTGAAGGTTGCGAAGGTCACGATGTTCCTCGGGGTTCCCATGCTCTTCAACAAGCTGCTTAAGGGACTGCTCAACGGGATTCGGGAAAAAGGCATCCTGGTATACGGGCTAATCAGGTTTCTCATGGGGATAAGCGGTATTATCAAGAAGACCTTCGGAGTCAACCCGGGTAAGAAGATGTTCAACGGGCTGCTTGCCAAACTGTCCCTTGATACCAACAGGATCTGTATCAGCGGAGGGGGTCCTCTTCCCTCATCCACCTTCCGGATGTTCAATCAGCTGGGAATCGATTTTGTCCAGGGCTACGGACTCACCGAAACCTCCCCGATCATAACGTTGAACCCGATATATGCCTACAAGGAGGCCTCGGTCGGTAAGATTCTTCCGAGAACCACGATGAAAATTCTCAATCCCGATGAAAAGGGAATTGGTGAGATAGCGGTAAAGGGACCCATGGTGATGCAGGGATACTTCAACAATGAAGCTGCCACCAGGGAGGTGCTGACCGAAGATGGTTGGCTTAAGACCGGTGATGCGGGCTATATCGACAACGAGGACTATGTATTTCTCACCGGACGCACGAAATCCCTGATTGTTACCGAGGG
>CAZSBC010000221.1:1758-3351 GCA_964605195.1 uncultured Spirochaetales bacterium
GTGGCAAGAATGTCTTTCCGGAAGAGATTGAGGATGAATTCCAGCTCTTTGATGAGATAGAGCAGGTACTTGTCATTGGGTACCTCATAGATGCGAAGACAAAATCCGAAGGTATCAGGGCACTGTTCTTCCCATCCGAAAACTACCGCAACGGGGTTATTGAGGCGCATGGTGAAGTACAGAGTGCCGGTGTCATCCAGAAGAGGATGGAGGAGATTGTCTCCGAAGTGAACAAGCGATTGGTTGGATACAAGCATATCACCAGGGTGTCTGTGGTTGATGAGGCGATGCCGATGACCTCCACCAAGAAGATCAAGCGTTTTGAGGTAATCCAGAAATACGGTGATGCCTGATGCAGAGTGCGACACGCAACAGTCTCCGCAAGCTGGCTCACAGCCGAAAACCGGTGGTCATGATTGGCAGGAACGGGTTGAATGAGCAGGTGACTGCCGCTATTGACAAAGCCCTTGAAGATCACGAGCTGATCAAGGTCAAGTTTCTTGATCACAAGGATGCGAAGCAGGAGATTTCCGGACAGCTTCAAGAGCTTCTTCATGCTGAAACAGTCTCGATTATCGGGAATATTGTCACGCTCTTCAGGCAGAATCGGGATCCTGACAGACGGAAGGTGGCAATACGCATAGATTGAAACTACATAGGAGCAGGGCATGTTTTTGATCCACCGATAGTATCCAAGGGGACATGCCGCAAATGATTATGATTCAGACAGCATCATTACCTCAGGTATTTCAGGGAGTGGGTGCCTTGGCTGAGCTTCCCGACTGGCTGGCCGGTCGGAAGTATACAGCCGTTGCGCTCTGTACGGGAACCAGGTCCTTTGCTTCCAGCTCACTTCCGGGCTGCACCGGGGGCGAGGAGTTGATCAAATCGCTGCATGCCAGAGGTATCACCACCACAAGATATATCGTCTCTGGCGAACCCTCCCCGGAAGTTGTGGATCAGATTAGCGAGAAGATAGCCGGGGCCCCGGTGGAGTGTGTCATAGGAATCGGGGGAGGCAGCGCAATCGATACTGCGAAGGCTGTCTCGGCCATGGCGGCTGTTCTCAGGAACGCTTCTGGGGAATGGTACAGTGTCCGCGAATTCCTGGAGGGGGTTGGTACCCGTTCCCCCCAACCGGAGCGGATAGGATTGGTTGCCGTTCCGACAACATCGGGGACTGGTTCTGAAGCGACGAAGAATGCCGTCATCAGCAGTATCGGTGCCGGAGGTTTTAAGAAGTCGCTGCGTCATGATGCCTATGTGCCCGATCTGGCTATCCTGGATCCCTGTCTGACTGCCGGAGCTTCCAGGGAAGTTACCGCCGCTGCAGGGCTGGATGCCGTCACCCAGCTGCTTGAATCATACGTATCCACAGAGAGTACCATCTTCACAGATGCCCTTGCAGCAGAGGGACTCAAGCTTGCCGGGAAATCCTTCAGTGCCGTGTGCGGCAACGGTACCGATCTTGCTGCCCGCAGTGACATGGCCTATGCCGCATATCTTTCTGGGGTAACCCTGGCAAACGCCAATCTCGGAGTAATCCACGGAGCAGCCGCGACGCTGGGAGGCGAGCGGGCAATACCCCATGGT
>CAZSBC010000222.1:0-3306 GCA_964605195.1 uncultured Spirochaetales bacterium
CTGGAATTGATGCCACAACTCATCTCGTGATAGAGTGAAGATATGGAAAAACTCTCCGTCGCAATCTATGACTCCCCTATCGGGCCGCTCTATCCCGTGGTGGATGCCCTGCAGCGGGTTCACTGGCTTGACAGCACCCCTCCTCCTGATGCATGGGGCTGCACACCGGACTGGGAGGCTTGCCGCAAACTCATCGGTGAACTGCAGGAATACTTCCAGGGCAACAGATGCACCTTCTCGACAGAACCGGTCTTTGGAACCGGCACCAGTCGCTTCCGAGCCAAGGTATGGAACCATCTCCTTGCCATACCCTGTGGCACTGTCACCAGTTACCGGAAGGTGGCTGAAGCGGTCGGCAGCCCCGGGGCTGCCAGGGCCGTGGGATCTGCCGCTGCCGGGAACCGCATCCTGATCATCGTTCCCTGCCATCGCGTAGTGCCGGGACTGCATGGAAGGGTAACCGTAAAAGTAGCCGGTTCGTACCGGCTCGGCAGTGCGGCAAAGAGATACCTGCTGGAATTGGAGGGAGGGATCTGAAAGGATCCCGTTATATCGGTTTACTCAGCCAGACACCGCTCTGCTGCAGCTGTGCTTCAGCCTGCTGCTCCCAGCCGCGATTTGCTGCCGGACTGGCCGGGCTGGGATGCAGAATCTGGATGACGGTTCGGGTAGTGACGTGACGGTTGATCTGCAGCAACTTCTGCTCGGCATACTTACCGACACCCACCAGATAGAGCGGGTCCAGTGCCTTCACCACATCAGCCAGATGCCGGTCACAGGCTGCATCCAGAGCCTGCCGCTCTGCAGCGGGCAGCCTGTTCGGCGTCAGGTTTCTACCGCTCTCTTCCATGAATACCAGGGGACAGTAATTAAGTACGAAGTGATCACGGAAAAACCGTTCGGCGCTTTCAAATCGCTTAGCCATGAGGGCCCAGAGACGGCGTCCGCTCACCTCGCTGCGAGGGCATGCAAAGCCCTGGACAGGTCGTTTCGGATGCTCCTGCCGGGGAGTCCCTATGGGGACGTTGATTCCCATCCAGTCCCTGACGGCTGCAATCTCCCCAAAGGGGATGCCTGTCTGGACCATCCCCCACGGTCCCGGATTCATACCGAGAAAAAGCACCCGTTTCCTTGAGTTACCGTACTCTTCGGTATATAAACGATATGCATTCCAGGCATATTCGAGAGGATTGTAGCGCCATCTTCGTTCTGGAGCGAACTCAAGCGCAGCAATCTGCTCGTTCAAGCGGAGTGCTGCCTGGAGCACTTCAGCAGCGATATCCATCACTTGTCCGTGGTTTTCTGCTCTTTATGATGCTCCGGGCGGAACCAGATATGCTTGGCCTGGGCAACCGATCGCCGCCTTGAGATTATGAAGAACGAAATCGTCACAAATACAAGATAGCCGACACTCACCAGAACTGCTAGCCAGAAGAGCATGGGGTTGTCGCGGCTTACGCTGTATGCCGGAAGGTTGATGGAGAGAATCAGCGGAATGGCAAAGAGAAAGGTGATTCCTGAAGCATACATGTAATCGGAGGCCACGGGGGTTTCGAATTCGGGATCAATGACCCGCAGCAAGGCCAGACCGGTGGGCATGGTGCCGGTTGAGGCCCCATAGATGACCAGGGCGCGGTGGAACTGGTGATCCACAAACATTCTTGAACAGATCCAGGGAAGGGTGAAATAGGCCATCAGCCCCCCCACCGTGCAGAGAAGCAGGATCGGCAGCCAGTACTGCCCGACTACAACCAGTGAGATCGCTGCAATGGAGGCTGTGACCATGAGATCCACCGAAAGTCCCGATATGCGGTTCAGCGTACCGGTATCCAGGACATAATGAAATTTCAGCCGCTGCATAAAGCTCTTCACCAGCATTGCCGTCATGGCCGAGAATATGAAGTTGATTCCCCAGAGATTAACCGCCAGTTCGCGACCGAGATCTCCGATAAGGCTGAGCAGGGCGGTAAGCAGCGTCAGAAGACCGAAACTCAGCAGATAGGTACCAAAGACAAAGGCGGCATTGAAGGTCATGGAATCAATGGCCTCGGTCTCCGTTGTCTGGTTCGACCCACGAGGATGTTTGGCCCCACGGGGAAGTATTCCGCTTCTTACCCCTTTCTGCCGGATCTTCTCAATCTCCTCCTCACTTACCCAGCCGCGGCGCAGTCCCCAGTTGATCATGAACACGCCCCCGAAGCAGCCGAAGAGGAATCCAATGGCTGCAAAGGTGAGTCCGGTGGAGCCGGCCCCGAGGAACCCGAACTCCTCCCAACCGCTGCCGATTGCATATGCCTGGCCGGGACCGAGGACAAAACCGAGGGGAAGCGCGAAACCGATGGCCGGAAAGAGATCCGGCATCACCGTTGAGATGAGCACGAAGGTAATCAGCAACCCGAGCACACACTGCACGGCATATTGGGAGAGAATTCCCACAGAGGTGGGGAAGATACGTTTTCGGACGGCCTTCGGGGCCTTGATGGACTTTCGCAGTGTCATGGCGATGAAGGAGATGTTGAGCAGATGATAGACAAGCTCACCGAGAAAATCGGTCTTGAGATTCAGGGCCGGTCCGATGTAATTGTAGAATACAAGGAGCATGAACCCAGCAGTAAGCGCATTGGGAATGAGGAATTTCTGGAAAAAGCGGACCTTTGCACGAATCAGTGAGGCAACGAGCAGCGCAGCAGACAGGATGCCGAGATGGATGATATAGGTCCAGTCAAAATTCATAGTTGTTCCTCCAGAGGCAATGGTGCCTTCTCATCTGCAGCGATTTCCATGATAGATTCGATCATGGAGAGATATTTGTATGCTGAAGACCGCGGTGGCGGGAATTTCAGTCTGTAGAGGGTATTGTCACAGTAGAACTCGAAGATGCGCTGAAACGCCACATTCACCGATTCCATCCGGGCACACTCGAATTGATAGGACTCACCGCCCACAGAGACATGCAGTCCGTCCAGGGAGAGCGTCACTTCCCCCTCCCCGATGTAGGTCAGCTTCTGATCACGGTATCCCTTTCCGAAAAGGGCCCTGTCCCCGGAGAAGATTGGATCCTGTTCCTTCCAGAAACCGGACTCAAGACGGTGCCGCATCTCTGCAAGCTGCCAGCGGTTCCATTCAGCAACCGTGGTGAAAGTGAAATGCTCCCGGTTTGCTGACAGGAATCCGTATTCGTTCATATGGACCACAAGACCGCAGTGCTGGCAGCTCAGGTCATTATGGTCGGAACGGAGGGTGGCTATGCTGCCGCAGTCGGGACAGACAAAGAGAGCGCCGTCTTCATAGGCGTATTCAGAGTCG
>CAZSBC010000223.1:0-3265 GCA_964605195.1 uncultured Spirochaetales bacterium
CGCGGTGAGGGGGAGAGATGTTCTGCTTCTGACGGATCGTATCGGTGATTGTGAAGCTGCCGCTGTAACTGTAAATATATGAAACAGCCTGTTCCTGTTGCCGCGAAGCTGGCTGTCTCTCCAACACACCCCTTACGATTGTTTTCCGGTAGCCTGTAGGATCAAAGATCCGCAACAGTACGATTACGTGCATGCATACGCGATGCCGTCCCAGTGTTCTCAATTCGTGAGGAATAAATTGACAAAAATATAGAGTCGACTATATACTTACTACAGATTCAGTGCTTGCCATCCTGATTGTCTACGCGACACTGCCTGCGTGGTTCAGTGTTAAGGATGTCGTCTGGAGGTGGTGGCTGATGCAAAGGAGGAGCCATGCTTGAACAGGTGGGATTGATCGGAGTCGGAAAGATGGGAAGGGTTATTCTTGAAAGCCTGTTGAAGCAACAATTCACGGTTGTTGCGTTCGATCCTGCACCGCAGGCCCGGGATGCTATCATAGCCAGTGGAGCTGACTATGCCCAGCATCCAGCCGAGGTGATAAGCAGGACAGCTGTAACCATACAGTGCCTGCCGGCACCGCAGCATATACGGGAAGCAGTGTTCGGCCCGAACGGAACACTTTCTGCAGCGGAACCCGGGAAAATTCTGGTTGATACATCGACGGTGGATCCCGAAACCAGCAGGGAAGCGGCTTCGGCACTATCCGGGAAGGGAACGGAGTATCTTGATGCCCCAATTCTGGGGAGACCTTCGACAATAGGGCACTGGATACTGCCGATAGGCGGGGAGCGGGAAGCCTTTGAGCGGGCACAGAACGTGCTGAGGCATTTCACCAAGCAGGTAGTGTATGCAGGTCCGTCCGGTTCCGGGAATATTTTCAAACTCCTCAACCAGCTGATGTTCTCCGCCATCAATGGTATCACGGCAGAAGTTTTTGCCATAGCAGGAAAAGCCGGTATTGATACTGACCTGTTCTACCGGACTGTGGCCGACAGCGGCGCTGCAACTGTCAGCGGTCTGTTTCAGGAGTGCGGGCGAAAAATAACGGCCGACTCCTTTGAACCGGTCTTTCCCGTTGATATGCTCATCAAGGATGCTGGTCTTGGCATCGAAATGGCCCGCAAATTCGGAACCACCCCCGTCATTGCCTCTGCTGTGCAGGTACTCAATGAGATAGCCAGCGGAAAGGGGTTGGGCAGCCTGGATACCAGCGTGCTGGTGAGAGTGTATCGGGATCTCTATGCATCCCATCAAGCATGATACCCAAGATGAATGCAGGTGCTGAAGGCAAGCAGGCAACGAAATACAACAGATAGAAGGAGATACTATGAAAAAAGTTGATTTTGAGTATGGTCAGGGTGTCATGACTGCCCAACTGCCTGACAATGCAGATGTGTTTGTACCCGGTGAGACCGTGCCGGATCCACCGTACCTTGCAAATGTGGTTGCAGCTACCCGGGAATCGATCCTCAATCCCATCGGGATGCCGCCGATCAGTGAGCTGGTCGGATCCGGGTCCCGTGTGACCATCACCTTCCCCGACAGAGTGAAGGGCGGTTTCCAGGATAATTCCCACCGGAAGACGGCAATCCCGATCATCATTGAGGAGTGCCTGAAGGCAGGAGTGAACAAGCGTGATATCACGTTGATCTGCTCCAACGGGCTGCACCGGAAGAACTACCCGGAAGAGATCCGCTCGATTCTTGGAGATGCGGTGTTTGATGATTTCTGGTGGAGCAGCCAGATCGTGAACCATGACAGCGAGGACTGGGATAATCTCGTTGATCTCGGCAGGGACGAACTCGGGGATCCGGTCATCATGAACCGGACAGTTTTCGAATCGGACCTGGCCGTCATGATCGGGCATACCCTGGGAAATCCCTACGGCGGTTACTCGGGTGGGTACAAGCACTGTGCCACCGGCATAACCCACTGGAAGAGCATCGCCAGTCACCATATACCGGATGTCATGCACCGTGATGATTTCACCCCAGTGTCGTCAAAGAGCACCATGAGACGGAAGTTCGATGCCATCGGGATGCACATGGAGAAGATGATGGGGCGTAAGTTTTTCATCTGCGATGCCGTCCTGGATACCCGGCAGCGTCAGATAGCCGTCTTCAGCGGTTACGGCAGTGAGCTGCAGCCGCTCTCCTGGGAGGTGGCTGACCGACGGACATATGTGCCCTACGCGAAGGAGCCGTATGACATCATGATCTTCGGCATGCCGCAGAACTTCCATTACGGCAATGGGCACGGCACCAACCCAATCCTCATGCTGCAGGCAATATCGGCCAACATCATCCGGCACAAGCGGGTCATGAAGGATAACTGTGTCGTTATCTGCTCCTCGATCTGCAACGGCTACTTCCATGACGAGGAGTTCCCCAGCTACCGGGAGATATATGACCTCTTCCAGCGGGATTACAACCATCAGCTGCCCGACCTTGCCAAGTACGGGGAGTATGTTGCCAACAAACAGGAGTATATCGATAAGTACCGCTGGAATTACGGCTATCACCCCTATCACGGCTTCTCGATGATCTCCTGCGGCCATATCGCCCACATGCACTGCGCGGCGATCTACATTGTCGGGGCCTATGAGCCGGGATACGCCCGTGGGATGGGGATGAAGAGCGTTGCCGCCTTTGCCGACGCCCTTGCAGATGCCGAACGGTATACCGGCAGGAATCCCAATATTCTTGCCCTCCCCAGGACATTCAGGACAGCCGGGGTGCATCTGATGATGACAGATCAGCGGTGATGGGATACTGGCAGCAGGTGCTGTGAGGGTTGAGAAACTGTAGAAATAAATTGACAACAGTATAGAGTCGACTATATAATTAATCTTGGAGAATACATGAAGACAAAGGTGATAATTGACTGCGACAATACCATGGGATTGCCAGAATGGGAAATAGATGATGGACTCGTGCTCTTCTATCTCCTCGGTCGTGATGATATCGAGATTGTCGGTATCACGAATACCTTCGGTAACGGATCGCTGCAGGATGTGGAGTTCTACACGAAGCAGCTGCTCAGGGAGATCGGTCGGGAAGATATTCCCCGCTACTCCGGGGAAGCCTTTGCAAACCAGAATCCCGGACTAGTTCTTGATATCAGGGCAGGGGATCGGTACAGCAACGAGATAGATCCGCTTGAATTCCCCTCTCCGGCTGCAACCTTTCTTTCTGAGCAGGTTGATGCTGCTCCCGGTGAGATCACCATTCTAGCCCTCGGGCCTGTGGGCAACCTCTACGAC
>CAZSBC010000224.1:0-3235 GCA_964605195.1 uncultured Spirochaetales bacterium
GTGCAATTATCACGATAAAGGATCTAAATCCTCTTTTTTTGATTTTTTCGATTGTAATGCATCATAGATAATTCCAATCAATAGGCCTGATACTGCTCCCAAACCGAGACCCAGGCCAATGTTATTGAATACAGCACCACATCCTGTTCCGATTGCTATTCCTAAAGCAGTGAATTGACCTTTTCTCTGAATAGGTTCCTTTACCAAAGCCAAGCTCCCTGACACAGTTCTATGACATATACAGACACAATTCCCGGAACACAAATGATACCGTTCTGCCTTGCGTTAATAAAGAATTGTACAGCATGCAGGTCCATAAAGATAGATACGGATACCAGTTCAGCCAGATCATGCCTGCAGCGGATGCTCCCGGAAAACAATGCGGCCGAATGCAATCGGTATTGTCGATACCAGACGGCTACTGGTTCTCTCGGATGCAATGGTATATACTGCCAGCAGTAACAGGCAAAGCTTGCAAGTGTGGGTGTGGATGTGGAAGTGCTGTTTGCAGATGACTGGTGCAGTCTGACAGGGGAGTGATACTATGCCAAGGAAGAGTGATCCGAATGCCGGGAAGTTGAAGATAGGCGATAACTGGAACGCGATAACGATCATAGCCTACTCTCAGACTAATCCCCTCAAGGCGATAGCGGAGTTCGTCGAGAACAGCATAGATGCCAAGGCGAAGCATATCAGGATCATACGGGGCAAGCATGCCCACGAACCCTACCTGAAGATCATCGATGACGGCCACGGCATAGATGATTTCAGGTATGTTGCCACCCATATCGGGGACTCAATCAAGCGCCGCCTGAAGAAACAGGGAGCCGAGCACCTGCAGGGGGAGTTCGGTATCGGCCTGCTGAGCTTCTGGACGGTGGGTGAGCAGCTGATGCTCACCTCAACGGGTTCAGAGGGCGTGACCCGCAGGATGAAGCTGGTAAAGAACAATCCCGGCTACAGGATATCGACGGTGAATGAGCTCTTTGCCGGCAAGACCGGAACCGAGCTGCACATCACGCCGCTGCTGGCAGGGATACGACAGCTCTCAGGTGAGAAGATCCAGAACTACCTTGCCTCGGAACTGCGGGACCGAATTGCAAAAAGCGGGGTGGAGATCAGGATCAAGGACCGCAGTGCCCGCAAGGAGCTGCTGGTGGAACCGAGAAAATTCGCCGGCAACCTCATCCATAACCTGCCGCAGGTAAACAGCCCCTTCGGGGAGATCTACTGTGAGCTCTATCTCAATGCCCCCTCTCCGGAGAACACTATAGGCCTCTATAAGATGGGCACCAGAGTCATCCGTGATATTACCACTCTTGAGGCTTTCGACCGGCCCCCCTGGAATTCCCAGCTGCTTGAAGGCCTCATTGATGCCTCCTTCCTCCAGCTGACCCCGGGAACCCGGGACGGGATCGTGCTGGATGACCGCTATGAGAGTTTCACCGTCTCTGCTGCGTCATGCGAGAAGATGCTCACTGAGCTGATCAACGAGCAGAAGCGGGCAGAGGAGGAGCAGGTCAGCAGGAATATCCTGAAGAAGATCAGCAAGGCCATGCAGGAGGCATTGCTGTTCCTGCCGGCTGAGGAGTACAGCTGGCTGCAGGTACAGGAGAAGAGAAAGACCAGGGTGCTGCATGTGCCCGCTCCCGGGGCTGCCGGTATGGCAGATGGGACTGAAGAGGAGGCCTCTCCATCCGGCAACGAAGGCGAGGGGGAGCGGGAAGAGATGCAGAGCATCTTCATTACCGAGAGCGTAGGCGAACCGGACAGGAAGAGGGAGTTCTTCGAGTTCCCCGGACCGATGCACTCCGTCAGGATATCACCGTCATCCGCGGTGATATCAATTGGAGGTGCAAAGAAGTTCCAGGTAAAGGTGCGAGACAGGAAGGGAGTACCGATTGATGAGGAGCTGGCCATCTCCTGGGAAACCAGCAACGGCCTCGGAGCGCTCTCCGATAGCAGCGGGGAGGTGGTGGAGTTCAGCGCCTCAAGCGAACCGGGCATAGAGGAGCTGACTGTCCATGTGACCCAGCACGACAAATGCGTCAGCGCAACGGCAGTGATCACGGTAACCCGGGAGCTCTTCGACAGGAAAAGCGGAGAAGTTGAAGCTTCCGGACAGAAAACGGGGCGAGGGCTTCCGGGGTATACCTATATCCATAAACCGGGAGAGCTCTGGCGCAGCAGCTACGATCCGGAACGCGGGATCATCATCATTAACAGCGGTAATGCCGATTTTATCTATGCTTCCCATACCAGGAGCAGGAAACTGCGCTATATATCGAAGCTCTATGCCAAGGAGCTGGTGATGATCAATTTCCCCGAAGCCGACAAGAACCAGCTGCTTGAGCGTATGATAGAGCTGCAGCTCTACAGTGAGGAGAACCTGTAAGAACACAGTTGGATTTTTCCCCGTTATAGCAGTCTTATTGATTGAACAGCATCGGCATCTGTCCCTTCCAGCTCTCTCTGAGGTGCTTATCGGTGAGCAGCTCCTGCCAAATATGGAAAAAATCTCACATGCATGAAAATTATTGTAACTTGCGATACTTTCACCGGTTGTACGGTAATCATGATACACAGACAGGGTAGCGGCATGGTGCTGAGAAGATTAACCTCCCTGGTAACGGCTGTTCTGCTGGCAGCAGTAATCGGGTGTGCTGATGCCGAATTCGAGTATATCAGCAAGACAACATCGGATGACCTGAGGCTCCTCTTCCCCCTGCCGGGAGAGGAAGAACTTTCAGGTAATCCTCTGTTCACCGATATGCAGATACTGGGTATCAATCCTGCCCACTACTTTGAGCAGAGCGTGCCGTACTGCGGCGGGTTCTCAATTGCCGGTATCGTCAGTGCCTACGGAATCGAGGACTCTTCAGGTGCAACCTTCATGACCAGCTGGGGCAGACTCCTTGGCGGCATGACCCCGGCTCAGGCAGTCTCTGTCCTGGGCAGATATGACATTCAGGCCCGGATTCAGCGGGCTGAGAGGCTCACTGCAGAGGGACGAATCCAGCTGATCAAGGATGAGATCAACTCCGGCAGACCGGTCATGCTGCTCATCGGCAATGGGTTCAGGCGGGACGGCAGCTATTCGGTACTGAAGAGCCAGAACCCCAACTCCCTGCACTGGATAACGGTATGGGGATACCATGGGAGCGGGTTCTTTATCTATGATTCGGCAGTATCACCAGAGAACTACTCCTATGTGCCGATCGGAAACAGTGAAAGA
>CAZSBC010000225.1:0-3234 GCA_964605195.1 uncultured Spirochaetales bacterium
GGTCTGGAAGAAACTCTTGATATCGGCGATTGCCTTCTCGGTCTCCTCAAGTGAAAGCAGCGGTGTGTAATTTTCCGGGTAGTAGTACTGTGCAGGCATAGTGACTCCTCATTCGTAATATGAGTTCAGAGTATATACCGAATTAGCGGTTATTGTGAAGCTTTCCTGCTGCCGGGTAGCGTATAGAGGAGAAAGAGATTTGCAACCAGCAGCCCGCTGTCATCAAACTGGTCCAATCCCCGCGAGCTGTAGAAAGGTATCAGCAGGCCTCCTTCAAATCCCAAGGACCAGGCCCGACGCCGGCCGAAGCGTAGCTCTCCCCCTACACCCAAATCGGCCATGAGGCTGTTGTCGATGGATCCGGTCGTCTGAAGCCCGTCGTTGAGATGCATTGCCGTCAGGCCTATGAACCCGTAGAGGGCGTTCCAACCATTATCCACAACCACGCTCCTGCCATCGATACGGAACATACCAATGGTATAGAAGTAATTCATCTCCAGCTGCACACCCCAGTTTGAAGGGCTGTAGACAGCCTTGCAGGCTATCGGTAATCCGGGGGATATAACCGAGAGACCGAGAGACCAGGGAGAGGACTCCACCGGCTCTGCCGTCTCTGCAGTTGCAGCGGATACCAGCAGCAGCAATGCCGAAATGATGATGATATACTTACACATCTTGAGCATCAGATAACCTCCATTGCACTCGCATACGGGGTTGACTGACATGACAAGCCCGGGTAGTCGCCCACCGCTTGCCGGTGGTGCCAGGCTGTCTCGTTCTACGTTTCAGTATATCGCTTCTGTCGCCATAACGCCAGAGAGGTCGCGTAACAATTGCGTGCTATTGCAGCTTCTCCTTCTCAGAAAACGAATAGGTAATACGATCGACTATGATTGCCAGAAATACGATCGATATACCGGCTTCGAAGCCTTGCCCCACTTCGATTCTGTTGATCGCAAGCAGCACTTCCATCCCCAGCCCCTTGGCTCCGATCATCGAGCCGATTACAACCATGGCCAGGGCCATCATAGTTGTCTGGTTGATACCTACCATGATGGAGGGCTTCGCTAGCGGGAGCTGTACATCAAAAAGAACCTGTTTAGAGGTTGCGCCAAAGGCCTTTGCCGCCTCCAGGGCCTCTTTGTCCACGGTACGTATTCCGACATTGGTCAATCTGATCACCGGGGGTACGGCATAGATAATCGTAGCGAACATCGCCGGCACCTTGCCTAGACCAAAAAACATCAGGGCGGGAATCAGGTAGACAAAACTCGGCATGGTCTGCATACCGTCAAGCAGCGGCTTGAGAATCGATTCTGCCCGGTCACTGCGTGCCATGACAATTCCCAGCGGAATACCGATGAGCAGGGAGAAGAACACCGAAGCAATTACCAGGCTCAGTGTCAGCATAGCTAATTCCCAGTACCCGAAGGTACCGATAAGAAAGAGCATGATCATGAAGGTAAGTCCACTCTTCCAGCTCCTAACCAGCCTCCAGCCGGCAATTCCAACCAGGGGCACCCAGATGAACCAGGGAATGAAGAGGAAGAACTGCTCAAAAGCCAGAACTACCTGCAGTATGATAAAACCGATGGCATCAAAGAATCCGTCAAGATTCATAAGCAGCCAATCCATAGCAATATCTATCCAGTCAGCAAGCGGGACTGTTACAATATCAGGAAACTCAATCATCGTTCTCTCCTTCGAAAGGTGAAATGTGTTCAAAGATCGCATCGGTAGTGACCACTCCCTGCAATCTGTTGCGCTCATCCACAACGGGTATCGGATAGGGGTTTTCCGTCACTATCGAAAAGAGGTCCTCAAGGATGGTATCAGGTGTTACAACAGAAACCTTCTTGATAACCTCCTCTGGTATGATCTTGAAGCTCTTCCCCTCTTCCAGCAGCTTCTCAAGCTTGTTCGTACGTACTACGCCCTGCAACTGATGAAATTTGTTGACGACGAACGCCGCTCTGCGCTTCTTCGAATGCAGCAGGGTGACTGCTGTTTTCGGTCCTTCCCATGAGTAGACTAACTCCTTGGCAGGCTCCATGATACTCCCGGCAGTCAGAACTTTTGCCGGGGAGGCATCTTTGACGAACTCCTGAACGTAATCATCTGCCGGAGAGGAGATAATCTCTTCCGGGGTACCTACCTGCACCACCTTACCGTTGCGTAGGATTGCGATTCGGTCACCAAGCTTGAGGGCTTCATCCAGATCATGCGTAACGAATATGATGGTTTTATGCAGCCGGTCCTGCAGCTCAACGAGTTCATCCTGCATCTGCCGCCTGATAAGCGGGTCCAGACCGCTGAACGGCTCATCCATCAGCAATATTTCAGGGTCGTTTGCCAGAGCCCGGGCAAGACCAACCCGCTGTTGCATACCGCCGCTGAGGGCACCGGGATAGTAGTCTTCCCATCCAGAGAGACCTACCGTCTCCAAGGTCTTCATGGCCTTGGCATACCGTTCGCCCTTGGGAAGTCCCCGTACCTTCAAGCCGTAAGATGCATTGTCTAGGACTGTCAGGTGCGGCAGAAGCCCATAGTGCTGGAATACCATCCCGAAGGTATCTCTGCGGAACTGCACCAGCTGGTCGTGGGGCATAGCAGTAATATTCTGTTCATTGATGATGATGCTTCCGGTAGTCGGATTCACCAGCCTGATGATGTTACGCACCAGAGTGGATTTCCCGCTTCCGGAGAGACCCATGAGGATGAAGAACTCACCCTTTTCAATCTCAATGTTGATATCACGCAACCCTACAATACATCCGGTCTTTTTCTGGATCTCATCCTTATCCATATTACTGAACGTTTTTCCCAGTACTTTCTTGGCATCTCGTCCGAAGACTTTCCATAATCCTTCAATACGAATCTGGGACACCTCTTCTGAACGGGCTGTATCGTTACTGTCCATTACTTCTAATTCGCTCATTGCGCTCCTCACTGGGGTGTAGTATCTCCACAAACTCTCTTCAGTTACTTCTTCCAGACAATATTTGAAGAAATATACACTATTTTTTTTAGTATACTAATAAATATTTTACATCTTGTAAAGGTATTCTGTTAGTATACTAATCTTTTATTTAATATATTATGGCACTAATATCTATTTATAACCTTTTAAATACATACTTGCACCATTTTATAATTTTTATTCTAATATATTGTTTTATATTATTTAGCATTCTTTACAAAATTCACAATTCTTTGCATAATTATTTCAACAGG
>CAZSBC010000226.1:0-3184 GCA_964605195.1 uncultured Spirochaetales bacterium
GCTTTTTTAGCGCTGTTTTGCAACATCGGGAACAATGATTTCCGATAAAAAGAGAAAATCTTGTATTTTGTTGCAGAATGAAGCGGTTGAGAAGGGGTGTGAACCGTAGTACCATGGGAGTATGACAAACAGATCTAACAGAGCTGATACCAGGAGACTCTGGGACAGGCTAGCCAGGGACTGGTATATCCAGGTAGGTGATCATGGTGACAGCAACAGACAGCTGAACTCTGATCCCGTCCTATGGGAATGGGCTGATGATGTGCGGGGGGTGCGAGTCCTGGATGCCGGATGCGGAACCGGGTACCTGCTTAAGAAGCTGCAGGAGCGGGGAGCTGTAGCCACTGGAGTGGATTTTTCCGATGAAATGGTGGCTGTAGCCAGGGAAAAGTACCCGGATCTTGATCTGCGGGTTGATGACTGCCAAAAGCTTTCGACGATCCGGAACGGCGAGATTGATCTGCTCGTATCGAACTACGTACTCATGGATCTGCCCGATCTTGAGCGGGCGGCAGCCTCATGCAGTCGCGTCCTGAAACAGGGTGGCAGGGCAATTGTGATCATATCCCATCCCTGTTTTCCCCAGGCACAATGCCGTGCGGTTACCGATACTGATAGCATTGATGGTGAGATTACGGCAGATGATATGACGCTTATTTACACCTGGACATTCTCCTATTTTGAGCAGCACACCTGCATAGACCCCCCCTGGAAGCATTTCAAGGAGCAGTTCGTCCACTATCATCGACCACTGTCTGCCTACTGGAAGGTCTTCATCTCAGCCGGAATGCGTATCCTGGATTTCAGGGAGCCGCGGATTACCCCTGACCGTTATCACCTGGCTGACAGTGCTGCCCATATCCGCAGCAGCCGGAACCGTCCCTACTCGGCAGCCTTTCTCCTGGAAAAGAGTTCCTGCTCTGGGTAGTGGTTCCTATCCACTCCAGGTGAGCGCCGCTTCATACATTGCGACGATGTTCCCAGTGGGAATATCGTCCTGGAAGTTGTGGGTTGGTCCAAGGAAGAATCCGCCGTCACGGGCCATCACATCAAGGAGCCGCCAAACGGCTTCCCTGATAGCATCAGGGGTGCCGAAGGGGAGCAACTCCTGCTCGTCCACACCCCCCGAGAAACAGAGTTCCTTCCCGTAGGTTCGCTTGAGCTCGTCAGGATCCATACCGGCGGCCTTTACCTGGAGTGGGTCGAGCACCTCCACTCCGGTCTCTATCAGGGCAGGGATCAGCTCACGTACCGCACCGCAGGAGTGCTGGTAGTAGTGAGCACCGAAACCGGTGGCAATGTCTGCAAGTGACCTGAGGGGTTCCTGAAAGAATTCCCTCCACATATTGATACCGATCAGTAAGCCCTGCTGGGTACCGAAATCATCGCCCATCCTGAAGAAGTCTATCTTGCCCTCGGCTGCTTCCATCATCCTCCGGACAAACGGCTGCTGGAATTCCAGGATCCGGTGTATGAGGGTGTGGTAAAAATCCGGTTCGATATAAAGATCCATGAGGCTGCGCTGAATTCCGATCAGTGACTGGACGGGAAACTGCAGTATTCCCGGGGAGCTGTAACCCGGGGCTGTCATTACGGCGTATCCGCTGCAGGCATCACAATCGGCAGAGAGCAGGGAGAAGTCCCACCACTCCAGCGCTGGCAGGGGCCAGGTTGCCGCCTCAGCCGGATCAGTCACGTCAGCCATAGGACAGCTCTGCTCGTTCCAGTATCCTGCCCTGTCACTGAATTGATGATACTGCCAGACAACTCCCCAGTGATCCCGTCGTTCGGTAGCTGATATGTCAAGCACCGGCCCGACCCAGCGCGGAGCGACCCATCTGAAATCTATTTCAAAACAACGGAAGAGCTCCTCATCGGAATCAACTCCCAGATCTCTCTTTAGGCGGCTGCGAACTTCCGGTACATCCCGATACATCAGCGGTACGCGGTCGGTCTCTTTGTGGTTGAGGGCCTGCAGGACCCGTTCCCTTGAATTCATTCTCATCTCCAGCGATGTAAAATCAGTTCTGCTCGGTTTAATCTAGTTCCTCGAGAGGGCAGTGAGGGCCTTCTTGAGTCCGTCCCGGACTGATTTGCGTGCTGCCGTCTCGGCAGCATCAAGATCACCGGATTGTATTGCGGCATAGATTGCATCATGCTGATGGCAGGTCTCCTCGTAGCTGTGTTCATCAAGGAGCATCACCTTTCCCTTTTTCCCCCGTTTGTAGATTGAGTCGGCTATATAGATGACTTTCTCCAAAATGATTTCATGCTGGTGCTGCATATAGCTGTTACGGGCACCTCTGGCTATGATCCGGTGAAAATCCAGATCAATCTTCGAGAAGTTGTCATGGTCCACCAGCTCCCTGTTCAGCTGTTCGTGCATGACCTCCATGTTCATCTTGAGGAAGTAGAGCTGGGAGCTATCGGCCCGCTGGGTGAACAGTCTGGCCAGCATGCCATCCATGGCTTCCCGGTAGCAGTAGAGATCGATGATATCCTGTTCGTTGTAGGTCTTGATCTGATACCCCGCTTTGCCAGTCTTCTCGATGAAGCCTTCATGGACAAGCAGTTGGATCGCCTCCCTGACCGGGATTCGGGACATCTCCATCTTTTCGGAAAGAAAGGTCTCCGTCATCCTCTGTCCCTGTTCTATTTTACGATCCAGGATCAGATCCTTGAGAATTTCATATGAATTACGCTCGGCAACCTGCTCCACAGTCATGGTACACACACTCCTGAATTGGTCTTCTGTTGTCTTTTAGTTATTGTATACTAGTGTATAAAAATAAACAATAATAATCTTGACTGTATACAAATGTATGCAATAATAAGATAGAGATGCTGATTATCTCAATCTTGCTTTCCGGAACTGACTGGAGAAGATGATGGTATCTCGGGAATGTATGATTCTGCCATGTATCAAGCAGACTGCTATATACTCCCGGTCAGCACAATGACCGGGACTGGTTGTCTGTATTGAACGGGCAGGAAAAAGAAGATGACGTGTAGAGTTGGGAAATAGCCGTGGTATGCGGCTTGATATAAAAAACTGTAAGGAGTTTGTGTATGCGTGGAAGTAAAATGGTTGTAATCATGATGATTATGCTCTTGGCACTGACCCCCCTGTTTGCAGGCGGAGTGGAAGAGGAAGCACCGGCGGAAGAGATGGTAGTTGAAGAGG
>CAZSBC010000227.1:0-3155 GCA_964605195.1 uncultured Spirochaetales bacterium
GGATCAATGCATAGCCTCTTCTGGGTTAAGTTCCTGCACACCGTTGATGCAGAGATAAGTTTCGGGATCATATTTGTCATCCTGACCTCTGTCTCGGGATATCTGCACCTAGCTGTATGGAGAAAGGGAGGGGAGATGCTCTACACCTTCATTCCCCATTTTCTGCTGAATCTCTTTCCGCTGTTCTGGACAGGGTGTTCCATACTGCCGTACCTGGTGCGATAGGAGGAGTCAAAACATCATTTCATGGGTTGCCGGGGTGCCGTAATCCCTGATTTGATCTAGCTGCAGGCCTCTGGTTGTCAGGGCTGTCTGAACAATCTTGCGATTGAAGGGGTGGGTGTCCGGATCATCCAGATACTCGGAAACCGGAATCCAACGGGCGTTTGCGATCTCCCGGGGATCAATGGAAATAGCAAAAGTGAGCGGCTTGAGCCGGCAGACAAAGTAGATGTCAGATTTTCCGTACCGGTAGCCATGCCAGTGCCGGAAACAGTTCAATGAGAGGAATTCCGTCTCAATACCCGTCTCCTCAAGTACTTCACGTCGCACCCCATCCGAAATATGTTCACCGGGATCTATGGCTCCGCCCGGCAGTTTGTAGTGCTTTCTCCTGTGGAACCGTTCCTGGATGATGAGAATCCGGTCTTTCGGGTCGATAATGACCCCGCCGGCACCTATGTAATGGGTGGCATACTCCGGGATATGCGCGCCAGGCTGTATACGGCATACCAGCTGCAACCCCTGCCCATCGGCATGATGGTAGATGAACCCCATCTGTACAGCAGCGGGAACAAGTGCTGAGAGGGCCATCGGCAGGATGAGCCAGGCAAGATCCAGCTCCTCACTCCTGACAGCTTCAAGTGTCTCTGCAAGCTGTCGGGAAAAGCGGGAGGGGTCAGGATCTGCAAGGATACTCTCTATCTCGGCCCCCCGGAACGGGTTGATTTCATAGTGCAGTTTCATGCGCTCACCCTATAGCTAAATGCAATTTGAATCAAGATACGACTGCTTCGGGGCTATTGCACTCCCCGCAGCGTCATGTGATATTTCAGCATGATCAGCAAAAGCTGGTCGAAATACGATATTCATCCTATACTGACCTATGCGCAAGATATACATTAATGGAGAGATCATCACCGCTGACAGGCACTCTTCCCGGACGGAGGCTGTAGTGGTATCCCGGGGAAGGATTCTCTATACAGGCAGCAGTGCTGAAGCATTGCGTTACAGAGAGGGGAGGACAGGGATCGTGGACCTTGCCGGCAGGGTCATGCTTCCCGGCTTTATCGATGCCCACAGCCACTTCATCTCCTCGCTGTTGCTTACGGACTTCGTGGATCTCTCTTCACCGCCGCTGGGAAACATCACCTCCATACATGCAGTGCAGGAGCGTCTGAAGCAGGCCCTTCGGGAAAGGGGGCTCAGGCAGGGTTCGACGCTGCTGGCCTGCAGCTACGATTACTCCCTGCTCACCGACGGCAGGGACCTGACAAGGGATGATCTGGATGCAGTGTCCCGCAATCACTGCATCTGTATCATGCATCAGTCTGCTCATACCGGTGTGGTGAACAGTGCCGTTCTGGAGAAGTTTGGAATATCCGAGAAGAGCCCCGACCCTGAGGGTGGAATCTACCAGCGGTATGAAGGTACGAATCGTCCCGACGGAAGAGTTGAGGAGCAGGCCTTTCACGCCCTCCTGCGGAGACTTGTCTCCATTCCCGGACCCCTGAAAATAGCCCGCTGGATCAGCTCGGGAGTCAGGAGATACAGTTCATACGGAATAACGACAGCTCAGGAGGGTGCACTTGAGAAGATGCTGGTACCCATTGCTCGGGTCGGACGTTTTCTGCGGCTCTTCAAAATCGATATCGTGGCCTACTGTGTCATCAACAGGGAAGAGGGTTTTAGTCTGCTGGATCGATTCGGTAGGCTCTTCAGGTACCGAAACAGATTCAGGGTAGGTGGGGTCAAGTATCTGCTGGATGGCTCCCCCCAGGGTAAGACTGCTTGGCTCTGCGAACCCTATCTGCGCCCTCCTTCCGGCCTGGGGAGGGGCTACTGCGGGTATCCAGTCGTCCCTGACGATACAGAGGTCACAGCAGTGTATGAGGAATGTATCCGTCGGGAAGTCCAGGTGCTGACCCATGCCAACGGTGACGCCGCCTGCGAACAGCTTATTACCAGCTATGAGAGAGCTCGTGAGAAACTCCAAAGTACTGCCGATCTCAGACCCGTCATGATTCATGCCCAGACAGTACGGGACGATCAGCTGGAGCGAATGAAGCCGCTGGGGATGATTCCCTCCTTCTTTGTTGCGCATACATACTTCTGGGGTGACTGGCACAGGGACTCGGTGCTTGGAGAGCCACGGGCAGGGAATATCAGCCCGTTGCAATGGGCAAGTCGGCGTAACATACCCTTCACGCTGCATCAGGATACCCCGGTCGTCCCCCCTGATATGCTCTTCACCATCTGGAATGCGGTAAACAGGGAGACAAGGTCTGGAAGGGTGCTCGGTGAGCATCAGCGGATAACTCCTATGGAAGCTGTAAGGGCTGTTACGATCAATGCTGCCCGTCAGTATGGGGAAGAGCTTGAGAAAGGATCCATAGAACGGGGGAAGATTGCAGACCTGGTGATACTGGATAAGAACCCGATGACGGTACCACCGGATGAAATCAGGAACATCCAGGTGCTGGAGACCATTAAATCCGGCAGGACCATCTATCGGAGAGACGGAGAGATAACATGATACGCAACGGTACGGAGAATCCGCATACACAGACTATGCTGGAGATCACGCAACAGCTTGGAAGTGACCTGAGAAACGGGCTCGACTCTGCCGAGGCGGAACGCAGGCTTGCGTCGCTTGGCCCCAATAGGCTGGCGGCGGAAAAGCCGGTCTCCCCGCTGCAGATCCTGCTCAGAAACTGCAATAACATCATAGTCTATCTGCTTGCAGTTGCTGGAGTTGCAGCCTTCATCATGGGTGATATCGTTGAGGGGGTAGCGGTAATCGTTGCTATCCTTATTGCCATCGTTTCGGGCTTCATAACCGAGTTCAAGGCCCAGCAATCCGTCAGGTCCCTGCAGAACCTTATCCGTACCCATGCCAAGGTCAGGCGTAACGGCAAGCTGCGTGAGGTCGGGTC
>CAZSBC010000228.1:0-3123 GCA_964605195.1 uncultured Spirochaetales bacterium
GGACCAATTCTTTGTATTTCCCAGGCAGTTTATTGTCCCTGCTCAGTCAACACAGGCTGTTCGGGTCCAATGGCTCGGTAACGAATATACCGAGATAGAACTGCCATTCCGAATCATTGCCGAACAGCTTCCTGTCAATGTAAATCGGGAGGAATCCGGTGTTACGATACTGCTCGCTTATCATGGTTCAGTATATGTAGTTCCAGAAGAGTTCAGGTTCAACATCAGAGTAAATGACGTGTACAAAGGCAAAGACGAAGATGGTAATGAGGCACTCTTGATTGAACTTGAAAATACCGGTAATACTCATATGATCCTTACAGATCCTGTTATTACCCTTACAAAGAAGACGCTGCTGGGTAGTGGTGATACAATAGCGTTGGAAGGGGAAGCTCTGACAGGCTTGATTAATCAGAATATTCTAGCGGGTAAACGTCGTGTATTTACGGTTCCCTGGCCGGAAAGGCTGACATTCGGGGAATTAAATGCGACCATTTCACTGGAACCGAACAGATAAACCTTTCCTCATTATTTGCTTTATTCTGGTATTACTGGTAATGCCAAGATTAACTATGTCTGCGCAGTCCCTCGGTATTCTTCCGTTTCCCATCATCATCGACAATGAGGTAAAGGGTGAAATTGATGTCCTCATTAATGATGTCGAAGGTATGATGGTATCTTCGTCCCAATTGCGTACTTTGCTGCTGCCTATTCTGTCTGAGGATTCTCAGCTTGCCTTGAAAAATCTTCCCGAATGGGTCAGTGAAGAACAGTTGCAGGATAACGGTATCGACATCAGGATTGATGAAGCGGCCCTGCAGGTAGCTGTTACCATCTCACCCAAACAGAAAGCCGTACGCTACATATCCTTGAAATCGGGAGTTGCTGAAACCTACACCGATATACTCTCAGTTTCTGATTTCAGCTTCTATATCAACATGGAAGCCCGGGGCGATATCGACTACAGCCTTAATCCGGACACTCCCTATCAGTCATCCAATCTATCTGCTACCCTGAAACCGGTATTCAACTACAGGGGTTTGATCCTTGAGGGAAACATATCTCTTGATGCTGATCAGGTAGATCCATTTTCCCTGAATTCAATATCATTGCTTAAAGATTTTGAGGAATCGAACCTTCGTCTTACCATTGGTTCATACAACCCCAGCCTGATGATGTTCCAGTCGTCCAACGCCAGCGACTTCGGCATACACATAACCAACAGGCATCAGTCACAGGCAGATTTCTCATCTTTCGTGCAGAGGAATCTGTTTCTGTCCGATCAGTCACTTGTGGAAGTGCTGGTCAACAATAAATTACAGAAAAGCATGTATCTTCCATCGGGACGATATGTGATCAGCGATTTCTACCTCACTCAGGGCATCAACGAGATAGCACTCCAGGTAACTCCCTCAAACGGGGATGCTTCATGGGAAGACACCTACCGGACCGGGTATGACAGCAAGCTGCTGCCAGTCGGAGACCAGCGTTTTGCCTACAGTATCGGTTACAGGCTTGACGAACTCGATTTCTTCTCCTCACCGGTACTGACAGGTATGCACAGCCTAGGCATTTCCCCGACCCTCTCCCTCGGTGCCGGTATCCAGGCTGATCTCTCCGAGCAGCAGCTGACAGCAGAAGCCGTCTGGGTAACCGGTATCGGGACATTCAATGGTGCTGCCGCCCTTTCCCGCAACACCAGCGGAGACTTCGGCAGTGCTGTTCAGGCAAGCTACAGTGTTTCCCATCCCGACATACCGAGGATATCGCTGTCGGGTACCTACTATTCAGACAGCTATACTGCCTTCGGAGCTGAGAATGTGAACAGAAGCCCGGTACTGTCCGGAACCGTCAATACCGGAATATCCCTGACAGACTCAATCGGCTTGTCGGGATCCTACACGATCAATGCCAAACGAAGCACCTACGCCCTCGATATGCGCGGTTCTTTGCGGCTCTCGGGAAAGCTCAGTGATTCACTCTCCCTCTCTGCCGGTGCGAATGCTTCCTGGGACGGAGCTGATACCGCCTGGTCCGGATCTGTGTCTCTGACCTATCGCCCGACCAGTCAGAGTACCGTATCAACTTCAACCGATATCACCAGCGGCAGCAGCAGTATCAACTTCTCGACCACCCCGAAAGCCTGGAACAATGCCGGAACCATATCAGTGAGTGCCTCTGGAATCGATATTGATGATCCGCTGCCAGATACCATAAGCGCAACCGGAAGTTACCGGGGACAGCTTGCAACAATCTCAGTGTCTCAGCAGATACAACCGGCTATATTCTCACAGAGTGGAATCTATACATCATTCAACACCGCAGCAACCTTATCCACATCATTTGCCTATGCAGACGGGCTCTTCGGTATGAGCCGCCCGATCAGCGACAGCTTCGTCATAGTGGCAGAAAAGCAGAAACACAAGGATGTAACGCTCGGGATCAGGACTTCCTCAAAAACGATTGATACAACAGACAACATCTTCAATACCGTTGTCGTGCAGAATATCACATCACGCCACAACAACCGCATCTCTGTCGACGTGGTTGACATGCCACCCGGGTATGATCCCGGGAAGACAAATATCACCGTAAATCCTGCCTACAAGCAGGGGGCAGCCTTCACAGTCGGTTCAAAGGCTGTTGTGTATGCGACCGGACGCCTGCTCTTCTCCGACGGAGTACCGGCTGCCCTGATCCTTGGATCCGTGCGCAACCTTGATGACCCCAAGGCTGAGGAAATCCTCATCTTCACCGACGAAAATGGGGAGTTCTTTATCTACGGCCTTACAGAGGGATCCTACCTCATCACCATGTACCAGGCAGGCTGGGATGATTATTTCCTCGACATTACCCCGGGGATGAACGGACTGCTTGAAATTGGTGATGTAGAGCTATCAGTATCAAGTGAATCGCTTAATACTGCCAATACCATCACCGACACCTTTGCCCATGCCACCATCATTCAGGATACTACCTACCCTTCCGATGATGAGAATGTTACTCCAGCTGATGATACTGTATCCACTGCCACACTGAATCCGGAAAAGGATATCTACGGCAAACTGCTATTCGATGACAATACCCCCGTAGCATTCTGCAACGCAAGTATCGTGAAGGTAC
>CAZSBC010000229.1:0-3109 GCA_964605195.1 uncultured Spirochaetales bacterium
ACAACATTTCCGGACTGCTTCCCCACCGGCAGCTCATGGATGATCGGCCGTTTCGTTCCCCGCATTACAACGTCTCATCCAACGCGATGATAGGGGGTGGGCGGAATGCCATGCCCGGTGAGATCACTCTCGCCCATAAGGGAATACTGTTCCTTGATGAACTGCCTGAATTCAGCCGGCAAACACTTGAATCACTCAGGCAGCCGCTGGAAGACAAGACGATAACAGTATCGAGAGTGAGATACCGGAACAGCTACCCGGCCGACTTTCTGCTGGTTGCTGCTATGAACCCCTGTCCCTGCGGGAACCTGGGAACCTCCCACTGCACCTGTTCCGATTTCGAGGTGAAACGGTATCGGCAGCGAATTTCAGGACCAATCATTGACCGGATAGACATACAGAAGTTCATGGGAAAGGTCGATTTTACCAGGCTGTCCAAACGGGGCAGTGGTGACCACGATTCCATACTCGATGGGAATGCTGCTGCCAGAGAGACATACAGTTCCAGGGATCTTCGGGAGCGGGTGATACGGGCAAGAAACCTGCAGAGAACCAGATTTTCGGGCATTGCCCAGATTGATACAAATGGACAGATGGAGACTCAGCATATCAGGGAGCTGTGCCCGATGGATTCTGAATCCCACAAACTGCTTATCAAGGCGTATGAAAAACACCAGTTCAGTGCCAGGACCTATCACAAGCTGATCAAGCTGGGAAGGACCTTTGCCGACCTCGATAATGAACGGGATATTCGTGTTCCGCACATCGTATCGGCATTGATAGCTCGTGATCTTGATACCGAGAAACGAGGGCAGAAACAGTATGCCTGAACTCTTATTTCACGGCAGTAAGGATGAGGGCCTGGGTGTGGGGGTGGGAGAGATCATTGCTGCAGTTGCATTGCAGCAGTGCAGGGATGTCCGGATAACTGCAAGGAAAGCGCTGATTGCTGCCTTCGGATCAGCACAGGCAGTCTGCAGCGCTTCAGAGGATGAACTGAAAAGGAACCTCCCGAAATGCTTGTGGAGCAAGCTCCCCCTCACATTTGATTTTGACAGAGCAGAAGAGGTGCTCAGCATCCAGCGGGATAACCATATCAGGATAATCTTCAGCTACCTTCCTGAAAACAGCTCCCAACAGGGTGGAGCGCATGTACAGGCGACCAATCGGCTGGAGCAGTGGGGCGGATCACCATTCATATGGTACGAAGCAGGGTTGCCGGTTGATTATTCACGACAGCATATCGGGGTAATAGCTCCCAACACCCCAAACAGCCGGGCAGATTCCCAGGCACTGTGCAGGCTGCATGATTCCCCCGACCGTGTTACGGTCATACAGACCGGAGCGGGAGATACCATACTCTTGAGGTCCCTGTTGCAGGAAAATATCCGGCCTGTCCTGATTATCCCCTTCGGCTTCACCGCTGATCAGCTGCAGAGCTTATGCGGCATGTACCCTGGCATCTTGGACCGTGCAACGGTACTCTCTCCCTTCCCGGCAGGCCTGCCAGCGCTGACCTACTGTTACCATTTCCGTAACAGGTTCTTCTCGCATTTCATTGACTCGCTGATCATGCTCAGCAGTCAAATGAGTCCCGTGCATACACTAATCACTGATATCGTCCGCAGTCAGGGGAAACAGGTCGTAACCACCACAGATCAAGGCACCCTTCCAGCAGTGCAGAAGGGTAGGGATCTGTTAGATGAAGCCCTCAAGGCATCAGGAACCCCTTCGGTAGAAGCTGGCATTACCGAAACAGACAGCCAGACTGGTGAGGGAAATGTTATCCTTTCGCATGGAACCCTGCAGGAAACAGTACTTTTGCAGCTGGAATCTATTCCCTGTACCATGGAGGAGCTGCAGCAGCAGCTACCCAACATCAGGGCAACACAGCTGAAACAGCTGCTGGTAGAGCTTTCTCTGGAGGGCGTCACAGATTACCGTGCCGATGGCCGATGGCATCTTACCTTATAAGCGGGTTGAAGATGGGACGGAAACCGCGGGAGGAGGCAGCAGGAGAGACCTATCACATCATCCAGCGTGGTCATAACAAGAGCTACATTTATGGTACTCTCCATGACAAGATCGTCTATCTCGATCTGCTGGCAGCCTGCCTTGAAAAGTTTCACTTGATACTGCACTACTTCGTGCTCATGGATAACCATTATCATCTGCTGCTTGAAATGGGTGATATCTCCATACAGCGGGGAATGCAGTTCCTAAACCAGAGCTACACCCGGTACTTCAATAGAAGCTATAACCGGTGCGGAACCGTCTATGACGGCAGATACAGCTCGAAACGGATTACCTCCGATGCCCACTACCTCAAGCTGCTGCGGTACCAGGCCTATAATCCTGTGCAGGCTGGGATCGTGAAATATCCCGGAGAGTACAGATGGTCGGCCCATCGTGAGATCCTGGAAGGACGGGACAGCCTCGTCACAATCCATAAAGTGCTGCTGCGTTTTTCCCATATCCCTGATATTGCCCTGCAGCGCTACCGTGCATTCATTGAATCCGACCAACCGGTTTTCCCGGAGGGCAGCAGGGACGAAGCCCTCCCGAAGTACCTCAATCCGCCCAGGGAACACCTGCAGTACCTGTTCGACGAGATGGAGCTTTCAGAGTATGAGCAGAAGCTGTTCTTCAGCAGGTATCGCGGGAAAGCCATAGTGGCCCTGCGGAAGGAGTTCATCAGAAAGGCCGCTGTATCAGGCCATCCCCTCCGTGATGTCGCGGCATATCTCCAAGTGAGCTATGAGACGGTGAGGATGGCAGTGGCAGTTTGCAGTACCGGTGGTAGGTAAAGGATGCATCTTTTTTGAATATGCACCCACTGAGAATAGAACAGTAGATTTTGTGGAAAAGTTGGGCCTGGTTATGGAAGTGACTATGCTGACACCTGATGTAAAGAAGCTGTTCATGATGCAAATTTCCAGGCTGTTGTGCACTGCAACTACTGGCAGAATATATATGTTCTGTAAAAAGCACGAATAATTCCATGCCTGCAAAGACCAGAATACCAAGCCTGCAAAGAATCGGATTGAAGAGAAGGTGCCAGGCAGTGCGGCCGAGCCTAGGTCGCTTAACATATAGCGGGTGGGAATCC
>CAZSBC010000230.1:0-3061 GCA_964605195.1 uncultured Spirochaetales bacterium
GGGGCCGGAGTTTCCAGGCCTTCCCGGTACCCGGCTACAAGACCGTTACCGATGCAGACTATGAGCTGCTGCGGCAGTGCAGGGAGGATGGAAAGGCATGAAAACACCAAGAGTCGGATTCATAACGTTCGGGGACCATCGTCCCGATATGTGGGAGAAGGTCTTCTCCCATAAAGCGATACCGCTCCACGCGAAGGCAATCGAGACGCTGGGGCAACTGCCGGTTGAGCTGGTCGTCTCCTCTGGGATCGCCCGTACCCGTGAGCAGATCAATACGGCAGTTGATGAACTCAAGGGAAAGAACGTGGAGGTGCTCGTTGCCCATATCCCCTGCTGGACTTCACCGAACCTGGTAGTCCATGGGGTCCAGCGCATGGGTCTTTTCACCATATGCCTGGGGAACACAGATCCCGGCACCCATGGCTGTGTGGGGCTGCTCGGCGCTTCCGGCGCCCTCGCCCAGATCGATTACCCGCATAAAAACATCCGTGAGGAGTATTCGGTTCAAGCCTACGGGGACAAGCTGCTTCCGCTTCTGAGGGCAGCGGCGGTGAAGGAGAAGCTGAAGGGCTCTGTCTTCGGGCTATTCGGCGGACGGTCCATCGGAATTGATACAGGCCTGTTTGATCCCATGCAGTGGCGAAGCCAGTTCGGTATCGATACCGAGCACCTTGCCCAGATCGAGATAATACGCCTTGCCGAGCAGATGCCCGAAAAGAGGATCGATGCCCTGCGTACCTGGATGGAAGAGCATGCCCTCGCAGTGGATTACAATGAGGACAAGTTCACTCGGGAGAAATTCGATTTCCAGCTGGCCTGTTACCTGGCGACCAAGGATCTCGTTGAGGATTACGGGATGGATTTCATTGCCATCAAGTGCATGCATGAGCTCTCCAACTCGTATGTACCGCAGTGCATGACGCAGGCGCTGCTTGCCAACAACGAAGATGCCGAGGGAGCTAAGGATACTACGCCCATTGCCTGTGAAGCGGATGCCGACGGTGCGCTTACCCAGCAGATCCTGAAGATTCTCTCAGGGGGAAAGCCCACGTTCTTTGCCGATGTCAGCCATATCGATGCTGAGAGGGAGATGGTCTACTGCGTGAACTGCGGTGCTGTCTGTGTCTACTATGCCGGAAGGAGCGATGATACAAGGGAGAACCTGAAAAAGATACGCATCAGGCAGTCGGTACGGCCGGCCGGGGGCGGGATCACCTACTTCAATGCCGCTCCCGGTCCCATGCAGCTGGCCCGGTTGTACCGGAAGGGCGGGAGGTACAAGATGGCAATCATCCCCTGTACGGCTGAGACGCCATCGGATGAGATGCTTGCCGAGTTTGTAGAGGCACGGGGTCCGCACCAGCTGCCGACGCTCTTTGCCAAGGTGCGTTTTGACCTGGACCGCTTCATAAATGAGTACGGATCGAATCATATCTCGGGGGTTGAGGGCAATTATCTTCAGGAGCTGCTGGAAGTCTGTGACCTGCTCGGTATCGAGGCAGAAGTGTTCGCTTAGCTGTCGGGAAGGGAGGATTGGGATGCTTGAAAAAAACAGGAACTGGGTGCGGAGCGCACTGAAAGAGGGGATGAGGATATCGGGAGCCTGGCTGCAGTCAGGCAGTCCCATCACTGCCGAGATCATGGCAGAGGCGGGGTATGATGCCCTGATGATTGACCTGGAGCATGGTCCCGGCGATATCTATTCGACGATCCTGCAGATACAGGCGATGAAGGGGGAGAGGGCAGTACCCTTCTCACGGGCTCCCTGGAATGATTTCGTGCAGATCAAGCGGATTCTCGATGCGGGAGTGTATGGACTGCTCGTCCCCTATGTGAATACCCGGGAGGAGGCCGAGGCTGCCGTCGCCGCGATCTCCTATCCGAAAGAGGGGATCCGGGGAGTTGCCGGTTCACCGAGAGCTGCGCATTACGGCAACCGGTCGATGGAGTACCTCTCTGCGGCGAACAGTGAGATATTTCTCATGACAGCCGTCGAAACACCGACTGCCGTTGCAAATCTTGATGAGATCCTGAGAGTTGAGAGGCTTGACGGTATTTTCATCGGCCCGATGGACCTGGCAACCAACATGGGACACTTCGGTGACCCGAAACACCCTGACGTGCAGGCAGCAATCGGGGAGGTAGAGCAGAAGGTCTTCGCCTCAGGGAAGGTGCTCTCCACGGTAGCCGGGACCTGGGAGGACGCAAAGGGCAAGTATGAACGGGGATACCGGATGGTGTTCTTCTTCTCCGACACGACAGCACTTGGAGCTGCGGCCCGGGAACGGGTTGCCCAGTTCTCCGCCTTCAGGGATGCTGAGGGCTGACTACTGAAAATCCTGCGGTGTCGTGCGGTGTCGTACGGCGTCGGCGATGAGCTGGCAGCCGCACGTCCCGGTTCAGGCAGTCTCAACCGGGTACTGCTGTATGTACCTGTCAGCTGTAACCAGTGTCAGCCTGTTGCACATAGCCTGGGCGATGAGTATCCGGTCAAATGAATTCTGATGCAGTTTAGCACATGGCATCATTAATTAATATCTACATATCCAATGCCTGAATTTATACGTTGGGATAAGTAGTAAAAATATCTTGCTTTGATAATGGTGACAGCCGTTCTGCTCATACTTGGCTGTTTTATTGATGCTCTTGCTCTGATTGTCATGATGACTCCGGTAGTTGTGCCTATTGCTGAGGTGTTTGGTATCAGTCTGGTTCAGACTGGAATGATTCTGGTACTTACAAGCATGATCGGCTTGAACACACCACCGGTGGGACTGTGTCTCTATATTGTCAGCGATATTGCCAAAGTTCCAATTCTTAAAGTTGCTCGTACTCTTATTCCTTTCTACGTGGCGCTTATTGTATCTGTTCTCTTGATTGTGTTTATTCCAGAATTATCCACATTCTTACCATCAATCATTCGCCTGTAGGACAATTCCCGGTGCCTGGTTAAGAGCCTGACAACATTTCTGCACGCCCAGGTTCAGGCAGTCTCAACAGGGTACCGCTGTATGTACCTGTCAGCTGTAACCAGTGTCAGCCTGTTGCACATAGCCTGGGC
>CAZSBC010000231.1:0-2993 GCA_964605195.1 uncultured Spirochaetales bacterium
CATCCCCTCCTCACCTCTCACAATCCATCCTGCTTTCCTGTATCAGGAGCCTGACTCCGGTAGATCAGCTTCATTCAAATGAAGGTGTGTGGTATGATGCGTTGTGGGCGGTCTTATCCCTAGACACCTCGCTACGGCGAGGACCTATTCAGTTGTTCAGGAGGAGATGGGAATGGTGAGCGGAAAAAACGATGGTAGGCAGGAATACGCCGGTTCCCCAAATCCAGCTGGATCTGCCTGGTCAGCCGGATCGTTGGCTGCAGCGGCAGCGGCATACTATGGGGTACAGGATATGAACTGCTCTGAATCCCTCCTTCGGGCCGGGAATGATGCGTTTCAGCTTGATCTTGATGAGCAGGGCCTCAGACTGGCAGCCCCGTTTGGTGGAGGAATGGGGATAGAATCAGTCTGCGGTGCTCTGACCGGGGCGCTTATGGTAATGGCCAACCTGTATGTAGAGCAGCGGGCACACGAGTCTGATCGCATGAAAGCCCTCTCTGCAGAATTTCTCCGGGGCTTTGAAAAAGCGCACGGCAGCATTATCTGCAGGGAATTGAAAGACCGGTATCATACTGATGCATACGGCTGCAGGGAGGTTGTCGAAAGAGCGGCAGCTTTTCTTGAAGCGTTTATTGCCTACCATGAAAAGGAACGTTTGCGCTGACTAGGCGACTACAGACTCTGAAGAGTGTACCGCGTCATCACAAAGATAAAAAATTTGCATAGCTGGATAAAGTGTACAGGAAAGAAAAACTGGTGAGATTTCCTGGCTTGTTACATCATGAAAAGCTTTTTCCTTATACAAAACACCTTCTATATTAGATTACTTTACTCATACAATCTGATATTGCAAATCTGATTGCACACAATCATGTTGGCTGGAGTACCTACTTGCTGTGGAATAGTGATAGACAAATTCTGGAAACTACCTGAGATCAATGATCCTATGTGACATCCCTTCATCCTTATTGCCTGCTATTGTTCTGCCAACAGTAATTATAAGGCTAAGGGGATAACGTTACTTCTTCCGTATTTCATGGTGTATTATGGTTGAAACCTTTGGTAATTTGAGTGGAAAATTGAGTTATACTGTGATCAGCGGGATTCTATTTTCTTGCCTGTACGTGAATAAACATTGTTTTCTTGCATCTATAACATGACACCGGTAGATATGGATTCCCGACATAGACAGCGCGATTCCGGAAGAGAGACCGCGCCTATCTGGAAAACCCTCAGGAGATGTTGAAAAGCATATTGAGCAATCGATCGCAAACAGGGAGGAGTAACAGATCACCGAATAGTTAGCTTTTCGGAATCGGCTCAAGAGCTCGTGGTATCAGCCCGTTTGCCATTGCCAGGAACAGCCCGTAATTTGTTACCGGTATATCAAGGTCTTTGAGCAGATCAAGCCGGGACATGACCTTTCCCCTGGTAAGCATGCAGGAAGCGCACTGGATGATGAGATCAAAACTCTTGAGCGTCTCCCGTTTTGGCAGCTGCCTGAGGTGCGTGAAGACTGCCTTCGGGCTGAAGTTCTTCTTCACGATTCCCGGTATCTGCACCGTCCCGATATCATCGTGCTGCGTACGCTTGTGGCTGCAGCTTTCTAGAATGAGGATATTGGCCTCCTCGGGGAGTCGTGCTAGGGTTTCAAGCCCGGCGGTGAATTGAGAAAGGTCCCCCTTTTTTCTTGCAAACAGGATGCTGAAGCTTGTCAGGGGCTGATCTGCAGGAAGGACTGCAGCAACCTTGTGAAAAGCCTGGCTGTCAGTTATGACGAGTCTTGGTCTTTTATTCAGGGACCGGTAGAACTTCTCGAGCTCATTCTCCTTCGCCACAAGGGCAGCACAGTCCTTGTCGAGGGCATCCCTGATTACCTCAACCTGCGGCAGGATGATCCTGCCCTTCGGCGCAGCCGAGTCGATGGGTACGACAAGCAGTATCGTATCACCGGCGTTAACGAGACCATCAAGCGAAGCTGCTTCAGGTTCCGGTTTATGGGCGGCTATCCCTTCGATAAGTTCTTCAATCCCCTTGCGCGAGGGGCTGTCCACCCTATATCCGGAGGATGCTTTTTCCCAGGCTGACTTATACACATTGATACCTCGGTTTGCATGGGTGAGGACAAGAAGGGCTGGCTTCTCCATTTTTTTCTCGAACAGGGTGGTATAAAGCTCTTGTTCCACGGAGTTGGGCGGAGTTGCGGCTGAGGTCACGAACAGGATCATATCCCCGCTTTTGTAGCGCTCTATCGTTGAACGTACTCGCTGAAGGCCAAGGTCCCCTTCATCATCAATTCCGGCTGTATCGACAAATCCTGCCGGTCCCATACCTGGGATCTCATAACTTCGTGTAACCGGATCAGTGGTCGTGCCGGGATCAGAGGAAACGATAGATACATCCTTTTCGAATATCGCATTCATCAGGGAGCTTTTCCCAGCATTCCTGATTCCCATCAGAATGATTCTCGGCTGTTCGGCAAGGGGTGCCTTCATTGAGCTGCCTCCATATTCATTAGCCCGTCAGCACGGGCAAAACTCATCTCGTTCCCGGTAGACCTGATCCGCAGCCTAAGACAACCTATGCACTTCACCCCATCTTCATCAAGGCAGATCTTTCCCGGATAGAGCAGGTAGTCTTTCTTAACCGATACCGGGGTCAAGTTCGGCATTACCACGTTAGCCCCGCACTCAATCATCTGCTCTCTCCCGTCTGGGACCAGGCTTCCTGCCGCAGTCGTTGCCGGAATGTGGGTTTTTGGCGTGACGATTCTCAAAAGGGCGGTTGTGTCAAGGGCAAGGCCGAGCGGGATCTGCGGAGCCTCAGCAAGCGGTGTTTCCGGGTGGGGGATGAACGGTCCGATACCGGCCATATCGAGATTTAGCCGTTTTGCCAGCAGCACATTCTCGATGACTGTCTCCTCGGTCTCCCCGGGTAGCCCGACCATGAATCCTGAGCCCACTTGGTACCCGAGGCTTCTCAGCTGTTCGATG
>CAZSBC010000232.1:0-2974 GCA_964605195.1 uncultured Spirochaetales bacterium
TATATGTGAACTTCCCAAAATTACCCACTCAAACTTGTAGCAATATTTAAATTTTACTTTCCTTGGGAATCAAGGAAAATCATAAGTTCTTTATAACTCTCCGCTTTTGATGAATGTAACCTTGATCTCGTTAGACTGAATACCGTTTCTGCTCCATCAAAGCTTTCCGTTCTTGAGTTAACGAGTCCTTAAAGTCTTTTTACCTTTGCATATATTTCCTGATTTTTTTGCTATTTCCGAAAAAATAAATGAATTATCAAGCTTACTTGCCTTACCCTATACATGCAAAGGCATTAATTCCGGCATACATATGCGCTGGTTCATTTCAGGCATACAGCCCATAAACCTGACTTGCGAGTGACGTATGCAATAACTAACTTAGTGGATTTGCCTCTCGCCACCGTGCGTCTCGCCACCGTGTGAGAAAAGTATTTTCCCTTACCAGATCTCATGCTAAAATCATTGCAATACCATAGATTTCGCGTCATCCGCGAACAGGAGTATTCATTGAAAAAAGTTGGTGTAGCGCTGATACTTGCTGCCCTGCTGGCACTTCTGCCTGCCGTTCTCGCCGCAGAAAACAACCTGCAGAAAATCTACCCGGTCGAATCCGAGCTCTATGAGAAAATACTATTCCTGCATATGGAGCAGGGAATCAGCCCTCCCTGGAGCTCGGGTCCGTGGTCAGGTGCAGAACTGCAGACCATGCTCGCCCGGATCAACCGCACAGCCCTCTCCCCGCAGAGCAGGCAGCTCTACGACAGCATCGCAGTAGAGCTGGCTACCCCTGAAGCGGTTGAATGGACACCGGGCTTCAATGCCGCCTTCCACCCGGTTATCACTTTAGAGGGCTACAGTCACCTCAACACCCGGGACCCGGGTTCTTTCACCAGCGAGCGGGACTGGCTGCATGATTACGAAGCACGCAGTCCCATGCTCTCCTTCCCGCTGGAAACCTGGGCCGGGGAGACCATCTACACCTATTTCACCCTCCCTGTCGCCGTCAACCAGTTCCGGGAATCCAACACCACTGCAACTTTGTTCAATCACCCGTTTACCACCAATATCCTGTTCCTGCCGCCCAACACCATCTACGATCTCAACGTTAATGTCCCCTACCGGATCTTCGCCTCGCTTGGCACCGAAAGCTGGAACATTCAGCTGGGCCGGGACCGGGTTCGCTGGGGCAGCGGCACTTCCGGCAACCTCATCCTGGGCGGTCACCTCCTCTACAATGACTATGCCCGCTTCACCACCGCTTTCCGGGACGTGAAATACACCGTGCTTGGAATATCCTTTCCCCATCCCATGAACTACCGCGCCGATATGGAAACCGATCCCAGCCTCACCCTCCCCATCAGGAACGACCTGCAGCAGGGAGACCCGCTTACAGGTCTGAAGCTCTTTATCGCGCACCGCGCCGAAATCCGCCTGGCAGACAGGCTCAACGTAGCCCTGACTGAAGCCATCATGTATATGTCCGAGGACAACTACTTCAACCTCCAGCTGCTCAATCCACTTATGATCTATCACGACTACTTCATCCGCGGTAACTCCAACTCCCTTTTGGGTCTTGACCTGGAATACACCCCCTTTAACCGGATAACGCTCTACGGGCAGTTTCTCATTGACGAAATGAATATCCCTGGCGAGGATTCGGCTCGCTACCCAGAGGCTGTCGGGATTCTGGCCGGTATCAGGGGCATTTCCCCGATTGGGACAGGTTACCTCTACGGGACCTGTGAAGGCATCTATACCGATCCCTATCTCTATCTGCGCGACAACGGCAGCCTGAACCAGCAGGGCGGTGACTATGGCATCAATTTCATTGCAGCCATCCGGGAATACAGCCGGGGAGATGACCCCATCCCGGGCAGCATCTCCTATATGGAGGATTTCCTGGGGTACGAGTACGGAAACGATGTTATCGGGCTGCATGCCGAAATCGGCTATGTGGCGTATGGCCGGTTCCGGGTGGAAGGCTCACTGGATTACCGCCTGCACGGAACCCATGACATGTACACCCTCTGGCAGGACGGGCTCATTGCCCCCGAAGCCCCGCAAGCAGTCTCACCCACCCAATCCCCTGCTTCCGGCAACCAGGATCCGGCCGCTGAGGAACGGGATGCTGTCGAAACCACCATAACCGCCCGGCTGCGGGCAGAAGCTCATCTCTCGCCGGCTTTGAGGCTCAGCGGCGACCTCGGCTGGGTCATGCTCCTTAACCCCGGCAATCTCAGCGATGCTGCCCCGGCTCAGGACCTCCAGCTGACTGTGGGCATTACCTTCACGCTCTGAACGCACTGCCGGGATTGTGCCGGAGGAGAGCCCGATGAAGAGGAACTGCGTGCCCGGCTGCCCCTGTCTGGTCACATGGTCTTTTCATGGGAGTCCTTCCATATTTCCCTGAAGCATAGTGAGCTGTGATCTCGGAATCTGTTCAGGGCGAAGCATCAATACATGAGCGGGATTTCACTGGCATGGAGGCTCTCTCCCTGCTGGTCATCTTTCTGCTTATTCACGGGATCCACCTCAGACAGACGCAACTCCAGGGCACCCTGCAGTTCCTCTCCTTCATGAATTCTGCATTGAGTAGCTGACACCGATTAACAGGAGAATGATGCTTTGAGCCGCCCAGCCCGAGCCTGGTTCTGGATGAGTTTCAAAGGAATCCAAGAAGAAACAGGGGTATTCTGTCACTGCTCACCCGAACTTCTTCCCTGCTATGATACAGGATTATTTTTCTGTCATAGTCGACTTCCTTGAACTGTGTTCGCCCTTTTCCTTTTCCTCCCACCTCAAGGACTATGGATTCAGTGGGGCCCTTAATAAGGAAGTCGGGGGTTTTTTCACCCCGTTTCGATTTCAGGTACCGGAAGGTAATTCCCCCCTGTTTCATTGCTAAGGCAAAGAAGTCTTCCCGAAGCGTCCCTATGCAATCCTGATAGGATTTGTATAGCAGCCGATACGGCAG
>CAZSBC010000233.1:0-2914 GCA_964605195.1 uncultured Spirochaetales bacterium
ATCGGCATGGGAAGCAGCGAGCAATCCTATCTTGACCAGATACAGATCGTACTCGTGGATACGCAGGACGGAGCGAATATCGGGGCGGTCTGCCGCGCGATGAAGACGATGGGTATACGGCGGCTGGCTGTCACCGGGAACCGGAACTATGACAGCGACCGTATCCGCACCCTTGCCATACATGCCTACGATATCTACGAACAGGCTGCTCGCTACCCCACCCTGGAGGAGGCCGTCAGGGAGAGTATCCTCACCGTTGGTGCTACCCGAAGGCGCGGGAAATTCCGCAAATACTTCTCCCTCTCACCTGATCAACTCGCAGAGCGGATACGGCAGAGCGGGAGGGGAACCATTTCAATTGTCTTCGGACGGGAAGCGGACGGCCTGACGGATGCAGAGGTCAATATCTGCGATATGGTTGTCTCTATCCCCTCCTCTCCGGAATTTCCCAGCCTCAATCTGGCACAGGCCGTGCAGGTTATCACCTACACCATCTATCGGGATGCAGCGGAGCGAGAAGGATATGTACCGGTAAGCAGGAGTCGACTTGGGCAGGTGACTGAGACGATCACTGAATCCTTCGATAAGATACACTTCTACAAACAGAACGAGAAGGAGGAGGTCGGACGCTTCTTCCGGGACATTCTTGCCAGGTCGGGCCTGAGTGAGAAGGAGGCAGCAAGGTTGGAAAAGATGTTCCGTAAGATGGCCGCAGTCAGTCTCCACAAGAGATCCTGAGCCCAGCAATCCCTGAAACATCAACAGGCATAACTTATTCGGGATTACTGATACCATCCCTCGCTGGTTTTCCAAATAATCCCAGCCTCCATGCTCATTAGCAGCTTACATGGCGGGGCATTTTTACTGAAGACAAACAGATTCACTCACTTGATAATGCTATCATCAAACCAGTGATTCATGTTGGCATCACGTCCCTGTTCTGCTTCATAAACGGGTATTTCAGGAATCGCCCGATCATACGAGATGTGCTGAGATACTTGATGCGGCGTCTTCCCTTGAGCATCCTCTTCACAAGATATCGGGCAACCTGGTCGGGATGGCTGCCGAGAATACGGGCAATAGTCATGCCCTCCTCGGTCATGTTATCAAGCAGGAACGAGGTAAAGACCATTCCCGGCTGCAGCGTTCCAACATGGACGCTGCTTTTCTTGAGCTCCCTGCCGGCACCCTTGCTGAAGTAACTCAAGAACCGTTTTGATCCCCCATACAGGACCTCACCGGCAATGATCATGCCATTACTGCCAAGCCCCTCCATATTGTAGATCATCCCGTGCTGCTGCTTCATGATGGGTATGGCAACCTGTGTTCCATATACCATCCCCTTGATGTTGACATCCAGAACACGGTCGGTCATGCCCTTCGTGATATCAGCCACTGGAAGATGATTCTGTGGCACCCCTGCATTGTTGATCCAGATATCGATCGGACCGAAGGTCCGGATCGCCTCTTCGGCCACGGCTTCAATATCAGCTTTGTTGCGGACATCTAGGACAAATCCCCTGGACAATGCACCTTCAGAACCTGATTCCTCTATACTGGTTTTCGAGGTGCCCGTGAAGGAGACCCTGTGACCGTGAACGACAAACTCATTGACAAGGGCATTGCCAATTCCTCTAGTCCCGCCAGTGATCAGTACATGCATCAAACAACCTCTCATCCTCTCTTTCAATTACTTCATTATAGAGATTTTACCTATGAAGATACATGGTTGGGTGGTCTATGAACTGTAAATTCTTCGTAAAAATTATAACTCAGTCGAAATCGCAGGCTGCCTGCTCGGCATCGGTCATGGTACGAGCCGGCGGATCGATGGACAACTGGTCGTAGAGCTTCTTCTGTTTCTTCGTTATCGGGGTTACATGACGAGCCTTGCTCGCATAGTGGTACTGATCAATGCTTCCAAACTCCTTCAGCAGCAGATCGAGGGTATACTTTCTCATCAAAGCTGAGTCGACAGAAGCATCAGCCATTCGTTTCTCGATCTCACTGACGAGTATGAGTGAGATGAATGCAATGAATAGCCGTGAATCAACAACGGTCTGCTGTCCTGAACGGATTCGCCTGATGCCGATCCTGGTTTTCAGATTCACGAAAGCCTTCTCCACTGACCAGCGCTTCTTGTACCTTCGGTGAGCTTCCCAGCAGTCCTGCTGGCTGTTGGAAAGCAGCACAAATAAGCCGTCTTCAAACTGCCTCGAAGATACCGGTTTGATCGATTTCACCGTAACCTCAGCAGGCGGCTGCAACGGAGGCCGTTTCCGTTTCTTCTTCTGTGCATCATACACTGGCTTTTTATACGGATTCTGTTCACCCCAGTCAATGGTAAAGTGCTTCTCATAGAGGTTCAAATGAGCTCTATCCGGTTTTGTGCGTAGTTCTCGCTGCAGCTCCTTGATCAACGAGAACTCATGCTTCTGCTTATCAAGAGCCATCTGCGGGTTATAGAAGATGTGGAGGTAGAGCGGGACAGAAGCTTTCTTCTTCCCTTCGCCATTGATTGAATAGGTCCAAGAGCTCTTCCGCGTAATACCGTAGAGTTCCTTTTCATCGTTATAGGAGGACAGGGACACCAGATCCGCTACACTCACCTGTTTCACCACATGCTTGATGTAGCCCACGCTCAATGATCGTGCAGCAAGGACAAAACGGTGCCCTCGTTTTACCAGGGTGGTGATGTTGTTTACGGAACAGAACCCCCGGTCGAAACAGAATTCGGTATTCCGGATGTCCATCCCGTACATGTTGTGAGCGAAGTCCTCCATAGTCGAAACATCAGGGATGTTCCCACTATGGGAACTGATGAACAATGGGAGATGGCTTTCATTCCCGAATGCCACCAGGACATTGAACTGTTCATACGGGTCATGCTCCTTATTGGATCCCCATCTGGCAC
>CAZSBC010000234.1:0-2745 GCA_964605195.1 uncultured Spirochaetales bacterium
TTCCCGGTTCGGCAACAATCCGCTGGGCAACCTCCCGCTGCAGGGTAAAGAGCATACTTTCAGGAAGAAACTGCTGCTCAATCATCTGGGCTATCATCACCGAGGCAGCGTTGTAGGGCAGATTACCCGTCACAATATCGGGAGTTCCATGCTCTGCCGAATACTCACGCCAGACTTTCAGAAAATCCCCGGCAACCAGCGAAAAGTTCGGATTGGAGTCAAACTCACCCTCCAGAACACGACAGAAACCATGATCGATCTCAAAGGCCGTCAGCGATGCCGGTTCAGCAGCAAGTATCATCTCAGTCATCGCACCTATACCCGGGCCAATCTCCCAAATTTTCGAAATATGCGGCTTTATCGGCAGCGAATCAGTTATGCGTTGCCTGGCTGCGCGAGAGACGAGAAAATTCTGACCGAATCTCCTGCTCATTGCCAGCCCCTGCTCTGCAAGAAATACCCGCAGCTCTCCTGGTGAATCGTAGTGTATCATTCCGGTACTTCCCCTTCGCCAAAGCATACTCCCGGGCATACATGCCGGTCAACACCAGCAGCAGCATGATTCCTGCTATTTCACCGGGGCAATCATTTACAGGCATCCCAGGGACTGCGGCAGCAACTCGGAGAATGGCGATTACCGCATCGCTGAGCATCTCCAGCACCCTGTGCAGGATGTTCAACGCATGCAGTCCCGGAAGCAGGGCCAGGAACCCGGTGATCATAAGGAGAGTAATTACTGGAGTCACCAACAGGGAACAGAGTATTCCCTGAGGATATATAACCCCGAAATTGTGCATGGTGAAGGGCAACGTGGTTGAGAAGGCAGCTGCAGCAACAGCAAGAGGAGATCTGATACAGCCTGGAATGATACCCGGCAGGATACCGGCAAACCTTGCAGAAAGTACCAGAATCCCGAAGACTGCCGCAAATGAGAGCACGAACGAAAGTGATTTCTCCCCCTCCGTGAAGAGTGCCTGCATGAGCATCACCAGAGTGAGCAGGCATATATTCCCGCCGGGCATCTTTGCAGGGGAAAAGAGAGCTGTACCGATAACAAAGAGATAGGACCTCAGTAACGAGGGACGTACCCCGACCACCGCAATATATACTCCCAGCAGGACCACTGATATATAGGGAACCAGCTTCCGTGAGATTGTTCGCAGCAGCACCGTATTGAGCAGCATTGCCAGGATGTGAAGATGCATACCACTCAATGCAAGCATGTGAGCACATCCGGAAATCCTGAATAGCAGCAGGTCTGGATCATCGAGATCATCCCGCCTGCCGGCAAGCAAGGCTGTCAGCAGAGCGGCTGCATCTTCGGGGAGACCACGCAGCCTGGCCAGCATCCCGGTCTGCATAGCCTTTCTTATGCTCTTCAGAGTTGGCAATCTCCTCTTCACACCGGATAAATCTGTCTCAATATCCCCCTGCAGCGCAACAGGATAGAGGCAGACTACCCGACCTGTAAAAGCAACGTATTCTCCTCGCCCGATTATCTCCGTACTCCCAGTCTGCAGAATACAGGGGAAATGCACCGTCTGGGTGATCTGTGACTCATTGTTGACCGACAGCAACTCAGCATCAATTCGTACCAGCTCACCGCAGCCACCGGTACCGCTGCTGCTGTCCATTGCTGCCGTCCCAACCACCCTGCACTCTGTGCCGATGCTCAGGAGACGACCGGCTGCAGATACCGGTACTTCCCTTTCAGCAATGACCTCACTCAGGCAAAACAGCATCAGTACAAGCATGATCAGGCCGGCATACTCAATATAACGGTGTCTCTGGATAGTCAACAAAACGATACCGGTTGATCCAAAACAACAGGCTGTGAGTATCTGCACCGGAAGAGAAGCTGCCGGCAGCAGGGTAACTGATCCAAATGATATCAGGTAGAGCAGCACAGGCAGGGCATCTGAATGGAGAAAGATAAACTCATACATACTGCATTAACGCAAGAGAACGTATCGGTATTTCAACAGGCCCGCAGGGAGCAGCAGAGATTGTGGTGCTGTGCAGTTATAAGGATCTGGCCAGGGCAATAAGTGGCAGATCTATCCTGTTTCTGCCGGAGAGATTCAGCAGGTGCGCCGACATGATCTCCTTTTCCCGATTGGTATTGACCTTCGGCAGCTTCCGCAAAATTGCGCGCTGGCGTTCATGTTTCTTCAACCGTGATTCGAGATACGACTGTATCTCTGACAACATCGGATTCCCGTGAAGCTGCTCCAGCCCCCCCTCTTCTCCGCACACCTTATCGGCCAGCGTGACCGCTGACATCTCATCATACCGCTTCAGGAGCTCTTCAACTCCCTTCAGGGTACTCTCCACGGTAAAAGAGCTTGTATCGGCAAGGTTTTTGAGCTCAATCCGCTTCTTCATGGCAATATCAGATTTACGGTTACGTGCAGCGGTCCACATATATACACCGAATGCAGCGGCTGCCGAGATGAGCATCTCGTCTAGAACGGGAATGGGATCACGGATCACAAAAGACATGAAGAAATAGACCACCAGGAATACTGCAGCAGCATTGATGAAACGGGGAATATATTTCAATTCCTGAATCCACCTGTTCACGCTCGCGTCTATGCCAGCATAGATGGCATAGAGGTAATCTTCTTTCTCACTCTCGGTGATGCGGTCGGAAACATAGACCCGGAACCCCTGCTCCTGATCAAATTCCGATACAGAGCGACTGTCAAGAAAGGGATGGAGAAACAGTGCATTTCCATAGGTGCG
>CAZSBC010000235.1:0-2742 GCA_964605195.1 uncultured Spirochaetales bacterium
CATTAAGCAGCAGGGCTACTTTCAGGACATCCTCTGCGGTCTCTTCCTCCTCTCCACCGGCAAACAGCATACCGGCTGCCATGATAAGACACATTGCAAGAATGAAAATTTTCTTCATACTCTTCTCCTCGTTCTTTCTGTATTTCGTTGAAACTGTCACCTTCAGGCGGTTTCACTCATTACCACACTCAAATCCGGCTTACAGCCGGGCCAGTGCCTCTAGTCATTGTACGATTTGTTGCCTGTTGTTGTCAAAAGTAATTTCTCTTTTTTTACCACTCGGCAACCATCTCCTTCACCTCACGGATATTGTTCCGGTCACCCCGGTCCGGATTCTCAATATTCTCATACTCATCCAAAAGCCAATCGGTGATGATACGGGCCTCCTCCCGGTCAGACAGCTCTTTCAGGGACAGATTCGTATACTCGGGTGAGTATCCGGCTCCGAGGGCTGATTCGTAGTATGCCTGGGTATCATGCTCGTTCCTCGCGCTGTTAAGCTTCCGTTCACGGTTATTTATCTCCCGCTCACGCTTGTCCGCACTCCAGTCTCTCTTCCAGAGAATCTCAGCCAGACTCTTGTAGTAGGAGATCTTCAGGTCATCCTTCGCATAGGTATCAATTGCCCGCCTTGCAAATGAAGCGGCAAAGGGAATGTTTCCAAAGGAAAGCGGCCATCCGGGAAGGAGCAGATAGAGACGCCCGAATACATACCAGGCATCGGCATAGAGGGCATCGTACTCGATCACCTTGAGGAGGTCCTCCTTCATCGGGGCAGCCTTGAACAGCGAATCCAGGATTCCCTTGATTTCTCCCCATCTCCCCATATTGGAGGAGTGCCAGTAGTAGGCATCAGCTGATGGGAAGAGGTCTATTGCCATCTGGGCATACTCCTGTCCTTCGGCAAACATATCGAGCAGGGTATCCTTATCAGCCCCGGCATCCTCCTCATCATCGGTAATATTGAGCTGGAAACGTGCCATCCGCCAGTAGATATCGGCCTTCTCCCGATTTGTCACGGCAGCAGGCAGGGCATCCTCAAGCAGCCTGAAACCTGTAATGTACTCTTCAGCCTCAAAGAGATCGTCAGCTTCGTTCAGCAGGTCTTCCGCTGCAACTGACACAGTCGCCGACAGCAGCAGTACCAGCATAATAACTCCAAATTTTCTCATAGATACTCCTTTTCCCTCATCCTGCAGACCACACTCCGATGGTCCGGAATCAGATACGTTCATCTCATCACTCACTATCTTAGTACAGAATGGTACCCGGAGCAAGCTTTTATCTGTCCGGCTTCCTCTTTAGCAGTATCTCTGAGGTGGCTCCCCTCAATCAGCCATTACCGTACAGTTCTTTCAGCAGCAGGAGTTCCCCCCCATGAATTGAGGTCTTACCTGAGCATACCTGCTGATCTCTGATTCCGGGTCAGTTGCACCGGCAAACGGTCCTGGACCATCTTTGGTGTACTGGGGCAGCTCTGCCTCTGCACCCTGCTGCTATACCGACCGGAACTCAGGCTCTCCACGTACGGAACAATCCATCCATGTCCTCGCCGGAAAGACAAATACCGGCCGGGGAGGCGGCGGACCATAGAATCTTCTCAAAATGATGCCTTGATGCATAATATATTTGATGCCATGATGTCAATATGAGAACAACTGTTACCCTGGAACCCGATATTCAGAGCCTGTTCAAAGAAACAATGCAGAGGGAGCATAAAAGCTTCAAGGAGATTGTGAATACGGCGCTGTACCAGTTTCTCGCTGGAAAGAGAGATCCTGATGAGCCGCCGTTTGCAGTCAAGCCTAAAGCGATGGGGCTGAAGTCCAGGATAGATATAACCGGATTCAACAAACTGGCCGATGAGCTGGAGGCTGATGCCTTTCTGGAATCGGCCACGACACCTGAAGATTCATACCAGCATAACCCATCCCAGAAGGCGGGTTCTCATGATAATACCTGATATCAATTTGCTGATCTATGCCTATAATTCATCTGTGAAGCCCATCAGCAAGCTGCCTTGTGGTGGGAACGCTGCCTTTCAGGGAGTGATAAGATTGCCTCATCTATCCAGTGCTCTTCGGCTTCCTGAGAATCGTAACGAATAAGCGTATCCTGCCGAATCCGATGAGCCTTTCTGAAGCAGTTGCCTGCATAGACTCCTGGCAGCAGAGATCCGTTACCGTGACGCTGAGCCCAAGTCCCCAGTATCTTGATGATACCGTACGGCTGCTCACAGAAGCCGGCTCACCAGGAGGGAATCTGGTAACAGAAGCCCAGATAGGAGCATACGCCCTGCACTATAGGGCTGTTGTGCACACTGCCGATTATGACTTTTTACGATTTCACGAAGTTACAACCCATTTCCCCCTTTAGGTAAAAAATGTAAAAATGAAAGGTATCACTACCTCAGGGCTAGGCCTCCTGATTTCCTGAGTTACATCGGCAGCTTTCGGACAATAATAGCCAGTCAAACTCCGAAAGTCAGAGAGATAGCAATCAAACACAAACCCGAGGAAAAAACAGATATTATGCCCTTGCTGATGAGATAAAGGCTCTGTTTGGTCAGAAACAGGAGCTCCAGGCATAGGCGATCATGGTTAATTTCATCAAGTGCAGAAAGAGCTTTAACAAACTGATGAACTTCCTGGATTCTCGGGGTTCATGAATAATTTTCCACCCGTTTTAGTGGACCAATTTTGGGATGTCAGAGGTATTCCTAATTATCACCGATTTTCATGG
>CAZSBC010000236.1:0-1933 GCA_964605195.1 uncultured Spirochaetales bacterium
CTCCATGGTTGTAATGAGGGCCTCAAGGGTTGCCGGGGTAATTCTTGACTGTGCTATGGACTTCTCCAGACTGCCGTTGTAGAACCTTCGCCTGTTCAGGGTGATAGCGGTTCCCTTGACTCCGTTTATGGCAAAGGCCAACGCTGTTTCATGCTGCTTCCAGACCTCCAGCTCCTTCTCAAAGGCTTTTTTCCTGATGGCCCGGTCAGCACTGAAGGCAAGGGAACGAAGTTCAATCACACTCTTTCGCTCCCCGGTGGCACTGTCCCACTCGGCAGTGGCGGTAGATGAGATCGCCTCATGGAGTTTCTCCCAGGCATCACCGCCGGATCTACCCAGATCATCGGCTAGGGCCTCCTCAGCCGGGCTCATCAGATGATGCTGCTCTTCGAGCATCTCACCCAGGATAAAGGCATACCTGCCCAGATCGGGATCTGCAGCCAGCACCTCGTTGAGGTTCCGCTCCCCGACAACTTCCGCCAGCCTGTTCTTCAGTGCAACTGAGAGAGCCCTCACCGGCAATCCGGCCTCCTCCACTGCCGAGAGGCCCCGGACGCTCTCCTCGTCCCTGGTATCGGTGGAGAACCGGGCATAGGCATAGGCTTCCACCGTCTCAAAGGTTGCCAGCAGGGTATTGAAGGCCTGCAGGATACCGGCAAGCCATGCTGATTCTCCGGCACCTGCTTCAGGATCCTCATCAAGTCTGCTGTGCAGCTCCCTGCACGATTCGGCAATACTCTGCATGTCTTTGCGGTACTCATCCGAGTCAAATCCCCGGTATATGGAATCAAGTGACCATGTTGGCAGGTTTGGCATCATCAATCTCCTTTGCGGCATATCCCGGTCATTATCCTGCTAGCCTCACCAATGGTCAACCCCTAACTATAACTTCATTGTTAACAACGAGTTCCTGACAGCATCCCGGCAGATTCCAGTTGCGAAGCCAAGGAGCGGGAGGGAACATGTACCCGTGAGACCTGCAGCTGCCGACAGACGCTACAAATTTTCAATAATTATACTATTTTTACTATACTATTTTGTATATATATGTATAATATGGATAATATTTGCATTTTTATGTATATTTATACAAAGAGGGTCGTAGAATGGTTACAGCTGGCATAATCGGGGCATCCGGATACACCGGGATTGAACTCTACAGGCTACTTGCAAAGCATCCTGCAGTTGATATTGCAGTTCTCACCTCAAGAAGCTATGCGGGTAAGGAAGTTACCGATGTTTTTGGGAGCATAGCCCATCACGATGACACTTTCACCGACATATCCATCGATGCTGCGGCAGAAATCTGTGATGTACTCTTTCTCGCCCTTCCCCACGGGATTGCATCCCGTCAGGTCTCTGCCGATGTCATCGGGAAGTGCGTCGTTATTGATCTCGGAGCTGATTTTCGTCTCTCCTCCCCCGAGACTTACTCGCAATGGTATCATACCGAGCACGGAGCGCCGGAACTGCTGCCGCAGGCTGTCTACGGACTCTGTGAACTGCAGCGTACAGCAATTGCCAGCACCCGGCTTGTTGCCAATCCAGGGTGCTACACAACCTGCTCTATCCTGACGATTGCCCCGCTGCTGCAGGCCGGGATGATACGACCCGGCTCCATCATCATTGATGCGAAATCGGGAGTCTCCGGAGCCGGCAGGGGGGCGAAAACGGGAATACTCTTCAGTGAGTGCAATGAGAACATTAAGGCCTACGGAGTTGCTGAGCATCGCCATACCCCCGAGATTGAGGAGCAGCTCTCCAGGGTAGCAAACAGCGAGGCGGTTATCAGCTTTACCCCGCATCTTGTGCCGATGAACCGGGGAATTCTTGTCACCGCCTATGCGGACCTGCTCCCCGGGGTATCATCTGCTGATGTAGCGGCAGCATATGCTGACAGCTACGGCAACGAACCCTTTATCAGGCTCCTCCC
>CAZSBC010000236.1:1943-2692 GCA_964605195.1 uncultured Spirochaetales bacterium
TATCACAGGTCTGCTCCAGATCAACGGTCACGTGCTGGGTAAAGGGATCCAACTACTGTGATATCGGCTTCACGATCGATAACCGTACCGGCAGAGTGGTGATGGGTGGTGCTCTGGACAACCTGGTGAAGGGAGCTTCCGGACAGGCAGTCCAGAATATGAACATCATATTCGGACTGGGAGAGCAGACCGGGATTGATATGGAGCCGTTGTTCCCGGCATAATAATTCTGTGGTGAAAGAGAGAAGATAGCATGAAGATACTGGATAGTGGTTTAGCAGCCGTTGGCGGATTCAGGATGGCAGGTATCCATTCCGGCATTAAGAAAACAAAAAAGGATTTGGCCCTCATTGTAAGCGACTGTCCCGCTGCTGCAGCAGGCGCCTTCACCCGTAACCGGGTCAAGGCTGCCCCAGTGCAGTATGACATGGAGCTCATAGCCGGCGGGAAGCCTGCAGGAGCCATCCTGATCAATAGCGGCAATGCCAATGCCTGTACCGGTGCTCAGGGTATGGCTGATGCGCGCACTATGGCCGGTCAAACCGCAGCAGCCCTCGGGTATAACTCTGCTGACGCTGTGTATGTATGCTCGACCGGAGTTATCGGGGTTCCGCTGCCGATGCCGGCCATTTCAGCGGGAATCATCGAGGCTGCCGGAAAGCTGGCCTTCTCCCGGCAGGCTGCCCTTGATGCTGCCGAAGCGATTCTCACCACCGATACATTCATCAAGGAGGTTGCCGTCGAGATTG
>CAZSBC010000237.1:0-2612 GCA_964605195.1 uncultured Spirochaetales bacterium
CAAGGCGCTTTTTGTCAATCCCAATGCGAAATCCGTTTTATGCGATTGCCCTGGTTCATAGCTGCTTCCTGTTGACAGTTTTTCATTTTACCGTAAGATAATGGAGGAATTATAATCTCTGTGAAGGCAGCAATGCAAGTAAGCATGGTATCCTGACAGGGAAATTGGTGAATGAGTGTGAGTGCGGTATATGAATTTTTTACGAAAGAACTGGTTTCTTCTCCTCCTTGTTGTTCTGCTGGTAGTCGGCTTCTTCCTCCCGCAGATCGGTAGTTCGATCAGTTTCGGAAAGACGACGACAACGGTATTGATCATCCTGATATTCCTGGTCACCGGCTATACACTGCCTACCGAGGCTATCAGGAACGGTCTCAGGGATATCAGGCTGCACCTGCTGCTCCAGATTTTCATCTTTGTACTGATTCCCTTCTATTTTGCCGTTACCCTGCTGCTCTTTGCAAAGCAGTTCAGTCCGGAGGCACAGATCGGGATCATGGCGCTGGCATGTCTGCCCACCACTATCTCCTCCTGTGTGATATTTACCCAGGCTTCCGGGGGAAATACAGTCGGGGCAATGTTCAATGCCGCTCTTGCAAATCTGCTGGGGGTCTTTATCTCGCCGCTGCTCATATCGTTCTTTCTCAGTAACAGGGAGCTGAGTTATGGAACAGTTGAGCTTGGATCGGTTTTCCTCAGTATCAGCGTGAAGATCCTGATACCGATCATTGTCGGCCAGATTGCCCACAGGGTGCGTGTGCCCGGAAAAGGGCTCAAACGCAGTCTGAAGGCTGCAACCAACCTGGCCCTGCTGCTGATCATCTTCATCAACTTCTCAAAATCTGCAGCCGATGCCGGTTTCCGCAGGACACTGCCGGAGATGGTATACCCTTTCGGCTACCTTGCCGTCTCTTTCCTTGTGTTGCTCGGGATCAGTTTCCTGATTGCCCGGGTCAACCACTTCTCCCGGGAGAATACCATTGCGATTCTCTTTACTGCCCCCCAGAAGACTCTGGCAATGGGTGTACCCCTGCTGACAACGCTCTTTGCCGATTCGCCGGAACTGCTGGGAACCGCGCTGCTGCCGCTGCTGTTCTATCATCCGTGGCAGCTGTTGGTTTCAGGCTTCGTGAAAGGATGGCTGACGGAAAAGAAGCAGCGATGAGGATCTGGGATCCCCTGCTGCTTCCTGCAAAATATATGCAGAACCCTATGGCAAAGAGCTCCGGCTCAGCCTGTTCCAAATCAGGGAAATCGTATATGCTTGAACTACCAATTCCTGAGGATGTCTATTGATGCAAATTATCAGCATACTTGCTCCTGTGCTTATTCTGGTTGCCCTGGGGTTCCTGCTGCGGAAAATTGACTTTCTCGATACGCTCTTCTTCCGGAACAGTGCGAAACTGACCTACTGGGTAGGACTCCCTTCGCTGCTGTTCTATAAAATTGCCAATGCAGAGGTCAATTATTCCGATTCCTGGAAGATATCACTGGTAATGATCATGGCAATTTCTGCTGTACTGCTGATTGCCCTCGCTGTCTCGATAGTTGCTGTCCATGGTTCGGGCCGGCGGAGAACGTTCATACTCACCTCGGTCTACAGTAATACTGCCTATGTCGGTCTTCCGGTAATGTTCTATGCGCTTTCGAGTACCGGCAACAGTCACCTGATTGATGTCGCCAGCATGGCGGTCGCTCCAATGATCCCCTTCATTAACATCCTCTCCACGGTAATCATGGGGGGAACATCGGGGAGTGGCGGGAGGAAGGCGATTGCTGGTGTCATGAAAAACGTGGCCCTGAATCCTCTGATCATTGCCTGTCTGGCAGGTATTGCTGCTGCCTCTGCCGGTATTGAACTGCCGCTGTTTATCAACCGGGGGTTGGATTCGCTCGGGCAGATGGCCCTTCCGCTGGCCCTTCTGAGCATCGGGGCAGGACTCTCTTTCAGTACGATAAAAGGCAGCCTGCTTCCGGCAGTCACTGCCTCGGTCTTCAATATCTTTCTGCTGCCCTTCATGGGGTTTCTCTTCAGCCGCTACCTCGGGTTGTCCGATTCGCATACCCTGATTGCCCTGGTCTTCATGGCATGCCCTACCGCGGCCTCTACCTTTATCTATGCGAGGGAGATGGGCGGAGATTACAAATTTGCAGGGAACGTCATTGTGCTGAGTACGCTGATGGCGACCGTATCGTTGTGGATAGTACTCGCACTTTATATATAGGAGAAAAAGCGTGAGTGTCTTCGAGATTATTATGCTGCTCTGTTTCGGTGCCGCCTGGCCGTTTTCCGTACGGAAATCTTACCTGTCACGCAGCAACAGGGGTAAGAGTATACTCTTTCTCTGTGTGATCGAGATCGGCTATGTTGCTGGAATACTTCACAAGGTACTCTACAATCCCGATCCGGTGGTCATCCTCTATATCCTGAATCTTGTCATGGTCTTCGCTGATATCGTCCTCTATCTCCGTAACCGGCGTATACAGACGGGGAAAGCAGCTGGAGCCCGGGAACCAGGGCCGAGCCACCATGAAAAATGAAATATGAATACCTAAAATCTCAGAAAAATATAGTTAGGAACTCATAAAATCATGTATTGTAGTGAAATATAACT
>CAZSBC010000238.1:0-2515 GCA_964605195.1 uncultured Spirochaetales bacterium
GATTGCCACACAGCACGTTGTGGAGCGGGAGCTACGGGAGCGGGGTACGAGCCGTCATACAATCGGTCGTGACGCGTTTGTGGCAGAGACCTGGAAAGTCAAGGAGCGTCACCACGGTATCATTGTCAGACAGCTTCAGAAGATCGGATCTTCCTGTGACTGGAGCCGTGAGCGGTTCACGCTGGATGAGGGGCTTTCCAGGGCTGTCCGGGAAGTCTTCGTCTCCCTGTATGAGCGTGGCCTGATCTACAAGGGTAATTATCTGGTAAACTGGTGTGCAACCTGTGGAACGGCACTGGCTGACGATGAGGTGGAACACCGGGAGAAGCCGGGCAAAATGCACCGGATACGCTATCCCTACAGCGACGGCTCCGGCTATATCGAGATAGCGACCACCAGGCCTGAAACCATGCTGGGTGATACTGCTGTTGCTGTACATCCCGAAGACCAGCGCTACACCGGTGTTGCCGGCAGGATGCTTGATCTTCCGCTTACCGGCCGCCAGATTCCGGTTATTCAGGACAGCTATGTCTCCGTGGAATTCGGTACCGGTATGGTCAAGATCACTCCGGCTCATGATCCGAACGACTGGGAAATCGGCAGGCGGCACGGGCTTGATCAGATCAATATTCTCACTCCCCAGGGCACGCTGAACAGTAATGTTCCCGAGAAGTATCGTGGAATGGATGTGCTCACTGCCAGGAAGGCGGTTATCGAAGATCTCGAGGAGCTCGGTCTCCTGGTCTCCATAGATGAACATAATCACCAGATCGGACACTGCTACCGTTGCGATACGGTAATTGAACCATACCTCTCCGATCAGTGGTTCGTCAGCATGCAGAGTATGGCTGAAAAGGCTCTTGCTGCGCTGGAGCAGGATCAGATCCGCTTTTACCCGAAGAAGTGGTCCAACACCTACATTCACTGGATGAAGAATATCAGGGATTGGTGCATCAGCCGTCAGCTGTGGTGGGGGCATAGAATTCCGGTATGGTACTGCGATGACTGCGGAGAGATGCTGGTGCTCCGGGATGATCCCGAGAGCTGCAGCTCCTGCGGGAGCGGGCGTATCAGGCAGGATGAGGATGTGCTTGATACCTGGTTCTCCTCTTGGCTCTGGCCATTCTCCACGCTGGGATGGCCCGATAGCACTCCGGACCTCGAGCGCTTCTTTCCGACCAGTGCCTTGGTGACCGGGTATGATATCATCTTTTTCTGGGTTGCAAGGATGGTAATGGCCAGTCTTGAGTTCACCGGCAAGGCCCCGTTCCGTGATATCTGCATAACGGGGCTAGTGCGTGACAAACAGGGACGCAAGATGTCGAAATCGCTCGGGAACGGTATTGATCCTCTTGAGGTGGTGGAGCAGTACGGAGCCGATGCAATGAAGTTCACCCTCTGCTTTCTTGCTGCCCAAGGACATGACATCCTTCTTGATATGGAGACCTTCAAGCTGGGATCAAAATTCGCCAACAAGATCTGGAATGCCACCAGGTTTCTGCTGATGAATCTAGAGGGAAGGGAGTTGCTCCCTATAGGGCAGATAGAACTCAGGGAAATTGACAAGTGGATTTATCATCGCCTGAATCGCTGCACGCTCCAGATTGCCCAGGCAATGGAGGCCTACCGTTTTAACGATGCCACCCAGGCAGGTTACGATTTCTTCTGGAATGATTTCTGTGACTGGTATATCGAGGCTTCGAAAACTTCTCTCTACAGCGATTCTCCGGAGGAGCAGAATCGTGCCGTTACGCTGCTGCTTGACATCCTGGCTGAGACAATGCGCCTGTTGCACCCCTTTATTTCCTTTGTTACCGAGGAGATATTTCAGAAGCTCCCGAATACCGAGGGACTGCTTATCACTGAGTCCTATCCGTTGTACAGTGCTGACAGGGAGTTTCCCGCGGCAGCATCACGCTTTACGCTTCTGCAGGAGATCGTGAAGCAGGTGAGGACCCTGCGCAGTGAGTTCTCCATTCCACCGGAAAAGAGGGTACGGGTAATCCTGAAGATTGGAGAGGCGGTGGAAGGGGCCGATTACATTGTCCGGCAGAAGGAGCTGATAACCCGGTTCATTCAGGCCTCCGATCTGCAGATTGCTGAGTCTGTGTCTGCAGAGGGAAGTGTTCCTGTTGCCGGTAACGGATTCGAGGCATTTGTATTCATCAGAGATGCCATAGATGTTCCCCAGGAGATTGAGAAGCTCACCAGGGAGCTTGCCAAACAGGAGAAGCTGCTTGCCGGTGTGGAATCAAAGCTTAAGAACAGCAATTTCCTTGCCAACGCCCCACAGGATGTCATTGCCAAGGAGCAGGGAAAGCGTGAGGAGTTCACCGATAAGATCGAGAAGATCACCCGCCATCTCATGCTGCTGAGGGGTTGAAGATAAAAAAAGATCCGGTTTCTGCCGGATCTTTTTTTTACTACAGTGTGAGATGATTACATCGTGTTCTTCTTATCCTGAATCTCTTTCCTGCGTTCCTTGCTGAGTTTCCCAAGTTCTCCAAGAGCCTTT